>JAGREI010000125.1 GCA_020446625.1 Erythrobacter sp. | reverse complement strand
AGCGCGCAGTCGATGCACTCGTCGGGGTCAATGGCGAGAAAGTTTGGCCCTTCGTGAAAGCAGTGGACCGGACATAACTCGACGCAGTCGGTGTACTTGCACTTGATGCAGGCGTCGGTGACGACATAGGTCATGGCAACTCGTGTCCTTCAGGCTCGCCCATCTCGGGGCTGGATGGCTGATTTGCTATGGCGATCATTCCGGGTGCGTCAAGCTCCCGATAGTGCGAACGCGCTTCGGCAGGGGGGCCGCGCCGTTCGGGCAGGGCATCCACCGCGATCACCCGCACCCCGTGCGACGTGGGCAGAGTGAGCACGTCACCCGCCGCCACGGCTTGCGAAGCGGCGGTGACGCGCACCGAATTCCGGCGGATATGGCCTTCGGCAACCCACCGCTGGGCAATCGCGCGACTCCTGGCGAATCGCAGACGCACCAGCAGCAGGTCGAGCCGCATCAGCTCTTCTTCAGGAGGTCTGCCAGCCCGGCGAAGGCATAGCCCGCATCGCCGGTGCGCTCGCGCGGCCTGGGCGGTTGCTGCGGGCGCCTGTCCTGCGGCTTGCCGTTGCGCTTGCCCTGGGGTTTCTCGTGCCGCTTGTCCTGCGGCTTGCCCCGCGGCTTGGCCTGAGCATCACCTTGCACCTTGTCCTGCGGCTTGCGATCCCTGCCACCCTTGCGCGCGCGGTGCGGGCGTTCTTCCTGTGGCACGTCCTTGCGCGGTGCGCGCCAGGTCCACAGCTGCGGCGTCGGCGGACCGTAAGCACCTTCCGCCAGCGTCACAGGCTCGCCGGGGCGGAACCCGGCGTCCTTCATCAGGCTGCGATGGCTTTCGGGCAGCAGGCCCATCGAGGTGGGCAGCGCCAGGTCGAGTACGAAGCCGCGCCGACTTTCGCCCGGCGACACCCTGGCGCGTGCCTCGTGCGCGGCGCGGAACAGCTTTTCCGCCATGTCGATGCGGATCGCCTGCTTGCCTGCGTGGCGATAACCGGCGGGCAGTTGCTGGCCGCCTTCGATCACCACCTCCATCTTCTCCCGCAAGGGGCGCGGATCTAGGCCGAGATCGTGCAGCACTTGCCGCGCGGCGGGCTTCAGCAGCGCGGGAAGGAACACGTCGAGCGCGCCGATGGTCACGCCCAGCTGGCGCAACAGGGGGCGCTTTTCCTTGGGCACATGGGCAAGGCCAGCGTCCTCGCGCCGGGTGGTGCCGTTACGCGCCGCCAGCGTCAGCAGCAGCGCACGCACTTCGCTGCCGGCTTCCGGATCGGTGGCGGCATCCTCCAGCGCGCGCAGCGGGGCGAGCGGGACCAGTTGCGCTTCCAGCCACAGGTCCAGAGCCTCCACCAGCCGGGCGTGCAGCGCGGGATCGAGCTGGGCCAGTTCCTTCACCATCACCAGGCGCGGGCGGCTGGCGCTCTTGCCGGTATCCAGCGTGGCCACCACCTGCTCGCCGCGCAGCAACTTGCCTTCGGCAATGCGCAGGTCGCCCAGTTCGGCGTTGACCAGCTGCACCGCCTTGGCCGCCAGCAGCGCGGGCATGTGCCGCTCCGCCGCCGCCAGCAGCAGCTTGCGTTCCTCCACGCTGGCATCGGCGTCAGGCACGAAGTGAAAGCCTTCGAGATGCCCGATCGTCTGGCCTTCCACCGTTACCCGGCCATCCTGTTCCAGATTTACCCGCAAGAGACCTGCATCCTTGCCCATTCCCTTCATCAATATCGCGGTTCGCCGGTTGACGAACCGTTCGGTCAGCCGCTGGTGCAGCGCGTCGGACAGGCGTCCTTCCGCCGCTCGCGCCCGCGCAGCCATTTCGTCGCGCGCCAGCACCCAGTCCGGCCGCTGGCAGATATAGGCCCAAGAACGGATCGCGGCGAGCCTTCCTTGCAGCGTGTCGATGTCGCCGCCCGGCTTGTCGAGATCGGAAATCCGCGCGGCGACGAAATCCGCGCCGATGTGGCCGTTCTGCAAGTCGCGCCACAACCGGGCGACGAAGCGCGCGTGCATGTCTGCGCCCTGCTGGCGGAAGTCGGGCAGCTGGCAGGCTTCCCAGAACCGCCGCACCTGGCCAGGCGTGGTGACGGTGGCGGCCACGTCCGCCTGTTCGGCCAGCCGCTTGAGCACGGCGAGGTCGATCGCTTCGGGCGCGGCGACCAGCCCCTCTGCCGTGGGCCGCGCTTCGAGATCATGGATCAGGCTGTCGAGCCGGTCGCAGCGCGGCTGCGGTTCGCGCCAGTATAGGTGAGTGAGCGGGGCGAACCGGTGGTTCTCGATCGCGTAGACCTCGTCATCGGTGAATTCGAGCGGGGCATGGCGTCCGCCGCCCGACAGGGTGCCGAAGCTGCCGTCGGTATGGTGCCGCCCGGCGCGCCCGGCGATCTGCGCCATTTCCGACGGAGTGAGCCGCCGCTGGCGCACGCCATCGAACTTGGTGAGGCCCGCGAAGGCCACGTGGTGCACGTCGAGGTTCAGCCCCATGCCGATGGCGTCGGTGGCGACGA
>JAGREI010000124.1 GCA_020446625.1 Erythrobacter sp. | reverse complement strand
GGCTCATCGGCTTGAGCAGCGGCAGGGTGTTGTTCGGCCCGGTGACGGTTTCATAGGCGATGCAGGTCGCGCCCGACTTCACCAGCCCTTCGGTCTGTTCGGGATCGGGGGCGAGGTGGAGGTAGGTGTAGAGCACCTGGCCGGGCCGCAGCCGGGCGATTTCCTCGGGCTGCGGTTCCTTCACCTTCACGATCATCTCGCATTCGGCAAACAGCCGGTCGACGCTGGCTTCCACCGTGGCGCCCGCCGCCTCGTACTGCGCATCGCTGGCACCGATGCCGCCGCCCGCGCCGGTTTCGATCCACACCTCGTGGCCATTGCCGACCAGTTCCTTGGCGCTCTCGGGCGTCAGGCCGACGCGGTATTCGCGGTTCTTGATCTCGCGGGGGCAGCCGATGCGCATTGGTCGAGTCTCCTTGGGTCCGAGTCTCCGGGGGAGCGATCAAGTTACAACTGAAACGATATTACCGCAAGCCGATAGATTGTTTCCCGCTTCCCGCCGTCACTCGGGCGCGAACAGCGACAGGTCAATGCTCTCGCCCACCGCGCGCAGGCCCGCGTCGGAGCCGTGAAGGTGGTCGCCCATGTGATAGCCTGCCCGCATGGTGGTGGGATCGTCAGGCTCGGCAAAGGCGAGGTCGAGCCGGGTGACGCCGTCGAACTCGCCGCCGTTGACGATCCAGTCGTTGATCTGCTGCCGCGCGGCCTCGCCTTCCTCGCTCCAGTAGCTGGCGCCGTGGTAAGGGCCGATGGGCGATCCGATCACCTTGATCCCCGCCGCGTGGGCGCGGGCGATCAGCTGGCGATAGCCCGCGATCATCTGCGGCACGTCGATGGCGGGCTGGTCCAGCTCCAGGCCGGGAAAGCCGGGCCGCTGGGGGCCATAGCGGTTGCCGATATCGTTGACGCCGACGAACACGATCATGTGGGTGACATTGGGCAGGCTCAGCACGTCCTCGTCGAAGCGGGCCAGCGCCGATTCGCCCATGCCGGGCGCGAGCACGCGGTTGCCGCTGATCCCGGCATTGGCCACGGCATATTCCATGCCCGCCGCGTGCAGCCGTTCGGCCAGCACGTCGGGCCAGCGGCGGTTGGCGCCGGGGGTGGAGCCGACGCCGTCGGTGATCGAATCGCCATAGGTGACAATGGTGCCAAGCGCCTGCGGCGAATCGACCTCGATCACCGAGACGAAGGCGCGGTACTGCGCGGTGGAGGCCGGCTCCCACGCCTCGCCCACATGGTTGCCGGGGGGCGAGACGGCCAGCGTGTCGAGCCCGGTAAGGTGGCAGGTGCAGGGGCCGGTGGCCGTGGGCAGGTAGAATTCCACCTTCACCCGGTCGAAGTCCTGGGTGGCGAGGTCCACCACGTCGCTGACGAAGGGGCTGCCGCGCGGGATCACCGCGCTTGCCTGTCCGCCGAAGGTGAGCGCGCGGCTGCTGCCGGGGATCTCGTTGCCGTCAGTGTCGATGCGGAACACCCGCGCCGCGCCGATCGCCAGCGGCGCCTCGCCATAGCGGTTGGACAGGCGCACCCGCAACTGCTCGCCGCCTTCGGAGAGGCGGATCACCTGGCTCAGCGTGACGTTCTCGTAGCTCGCCGCGCCGAACGGCCCGCCCATCATCAGCGGGGCGTGCGGGCTGGCGGTCCAGCTGGCGACCCATTCGGCCTTCGCCGGGGTGGCAAAGGCCAGTGCGGCGAGGGCCAGCGGGGCGAGCTTGTTGAGGTAATACATGCGGGGGGCGGGTTTGTTCATGGCTGCGGTTCTCTCCCAAAGGCCGCGCTGGCCGCGACTCGCGGGGCTGGGTGTAACCTTGCAGGCTGCACGCGCCAACCGTTGTAGGACAGAGTCAATTGTCGGCGCGCGCCGGGCGGGCTAGGTTCCGCGCAAACCAGGGACGAGGAACCACATGACGCCATCTGCCAAGCTTGCCGCCGCCAGCCTGATCGCGCTTGCCGCAGGCACGCCCGCCACCATCACCGCGCAGGCGCCATCGGCGCCGGTCACCGCTGCCCGGTGCGAGGCATTTGCCCAGGCGCAGGTGGGCGAGGGGGTGGAACTGACCGCGGCCCGCCTTGTCGCCGCCGGACCGCAGGCGGCCACCTTCCCCGGCCAGCCGCCGGTGGTGCTGCCCGCGCATTGCCTGGTCGACGGCGTGATCAACCGCCGCCTGGGGGCGGGCGGCACCGAATACGGCATCCGCTTCCAGCTGGCCCTGCCGGTGGAGTGGAACGGGCGCTACCTGCTGCAAGGCGGCGGCGGGCTGAACGGCATCGTCCGTCCGGCCTTTGGCCAGGTCGCGGCTGGCGAGGGGACGGCGCTGGGCCAAGGCTTTGCGGTGGCCAGCCACGACAGCGGGCATGAAGGCGCCGGGTTCGACCAGAGCTTCCATGCCGACCAGCGCGCATCGCTCGACTTTGCCGAAACATCGGTGCTCACGGTAACGCAGGTGACGCGCGCGCTGACGCAGCAGTTCTATGGCGCGGCCCCCCACCATTCGTACTTCACCGGCTGTTCCACCGGCGGGCGCGAGGGGATGCTGGCGAGCCAGCGCTATCCCGAGCTGTTCGACGGCATCGTGATGGGTGCCCCCGCCATGCGGCCCGGCCATTCCAACCTCGGCATCGAATGGTCGCAGGTGCTGCTGAACCGCACCCAGCCTGCCAGCGTCACCGGCCCGGCGGGCGTGACAGCTGACGAACGGCAGGTGATCACCGCCCAGCTGGCGCTGCAATGCGACGGTGCCGACGGGCGCGAGGACGGGATCATCGCCAATGTCGCCGCCTGCCGCAGCTTCGATCCTTCCGCGCTGGCCTGCCGCCCCGGCGAAAGCGCGGGCTGCATCGCGCCAGAGCGGGTGGCGGCCTTGCAGCAGGCCTTTGCCGGGATGACCAATGCCGCCGGTCGCCACGTCTATGCCCCGATCCCGTGGGACTACGGCATCACCTTCACCGGGCCGGGCCTGCCGGGCTACCTGCCCGCAGGCCAGCCGGGCGTGTTCGGCCCCGCCAATGCCAGCCGGGACATCGACGTGGACGAACGCCTGCACGCGGTGGAATGGGACGCGGTGGGCCGCCTGACCGACACCCCTTACTGGACCAACCTGTCCACCTACCTGGGCCATCAGGGCAAGCTGATCTACTTCCACGGCGTTTCCGACCCGTGGTTCTCCGCCTTCGACACCTGGGACTATTTCGAGCGTGCGCGCGAAGCCAACGGGGCCGAAGCCTGGGACAATGCCGCGCGCTTCTACATGGTGCCGGGGATGATGCACTGCGGGGGCGGCGATGCCTACGACAGCTTCGACCTGCTCGGCCCGCTGGTGGACTGGGTGGAGAGCGGCCAGGCGCCCGATGCCGTGACCGCCAGCAGGCGCCAGGGCGGCGGACAGATGCCGCTGTGTCCCTACCCCGCCTATGCCCATTACACCGGCGGCGATGCAGCGGCTGCGGGCAGCTATCAGTGCCGCTTGCCGGAAGGATAGGCGCCGCAGGCAGCCATTTTTTTCACGCAAAGACGCGAAGCCGCCAAGGCCGGGCGCAACATCTTCGCGCCTTAGCGTCTTTGCGTGAGGAACTTCTGTGCCTGCGGCGCGGACTGCCTTCGGGGCAATCCGTTCAGGCCATCACCTGATCGATCCCCGGCACGCTGATCGTGCGTTCGCCGCCGTAATCCTCGTGCACCGCGATCAGCCCGGTCTTTTCGAGATGTTCCAGCAGGCGGCGGATACGGCCGGGCGAGGCGGTGCCATAGGCGCGCGCCAGGTCGTCCTCGGCAGGTGCCGCCAGGCCGCGCGCGGCGGCGGCGACGATGGCGAGATAGGGGGCAAGTACGTCGTCGGCCACGCCTGCGGCCATGGCCTCGATGCGGGCGCGCCGGGCGGGCTCGAACCGGTCGATCCCGGCGCAGGCATAGGCGAAGCGGCGGCGGAACTCGGCCATGTCGACATGGGCGGATGCCACCCCGCGCTGGCGGCAGCGGGTGGCGAAGTCGCGGAATTGCGCGGCGGCGGGGCGGAAGGTGGCGCCGTCCTCCTCGGCCATGTCGCGCAGCACTTCCTCCAGGCTGCCGGTCGGTACCTGTGCGGGTGCTTCGCCATCGGCGGGGGCGGGGCGCGCTTCGGCGCGCTGGGCCATGCCTTGCGCCAACTCCTCCACCCTTGGCGGCGCGGGCGGGGGAGGCGGCGGCGGGCGGTGGACCTTCTCGGCGGCTTCCTCGCTCAGCTCGGCGTGCAGCAGCTCGCCCATGGTCGCGGCATCGGCTTGCGGCAGCGGGGTGAGTGCGGCAGCGCCGTTCTTGCCGCCTGACTTCACCTCGCCAATGTGCACCGCCACCGGGCGGCGGCTGACCGCCGGACCCAGCCCGAGGAAATGCCCGCGTTGCAGGTCGCGGATGCGTTCGGCCTGCTTGCGATCCATGCCCAGCAGGTCTGCCGCGCGCTGCATGTCGATATCGAGGAAGGTGCGCCCCATCAGGAAATTGCTGGCTTCGGCGGCGACGTTCTTGGCCAGCTTGGCCAGCCGCTGGGTGGCGACGATCCCGGCCAGCCCGCGCTTGCGCCCCCGGCACATCAGGTTGGTCATCGCCGCCAGCGTCATCCGCCGGGTATCCTCGGCCATTTCGCCTGCTGCGCTGGGGGCGAACAGCTGCGCTTCGTCCACCACCACCAGGGCGGGATACCAGTGTTCGCGCGGGGCATCGAACAGCGCGGTGAGAAAGGTGGCGGCGCAGCGGATCTGCGCTTCCACTTCGAGGTCGTCCAAGGCCAGCACCACCGAGGCGCGGTGCTTGCGCACGCGGCCCGCCAGAGCCTCGATCTCGCGCACCGAATAGCCCGCGCCTTCGATCACCACATGATCGAAATGGTCTGCCAGACTGGTGAAATCGCCTTCAGGGTCGATCACCACCTGCTGCACCAGCCCGGCGCTCTGTTCCAGCAGGCGGCGCAGGAGGTGCGACTTGCCGCTGCCCGAATTGCCCTGCACCAGCAGGCGCGTGGCGAGCAGTTCCTCCACGTCCATGGTCACGCCAGTGCCATGCGCATCCTTGCCGATTTCGATCTGCGACCTCACCCGCCCAGCGTTAGGCAGCCTGCCGATTCAGGCAAGCTTGGCAGGCGGTTTATCCAGCGATTGCTGGACAGTGGAGGCTTGCGGGCGCACCATCAGGCCCTGGAATCGATCGCGGGGGGACGTGCCTGATGAAATGGGTGTTCTGGATTTTCGTCGCGCTCTACGCGCTCGCGCTGGCGCTGCTGGCGGTGGGTACATACGGCCTGTTCGGGCAGGAGCGCGATCCGCTGTCAGGCGTGTTCCTGATACCGCTGGGCCTGCCGTGGAACCTGCTGCTCGACCGGGTGCTGGGCGTGGCCAGTCCCGCCACCGCGATCGGCGCGCCGCTGGTGAACGCGGCGATCCTCTACTGGCTGTGGAAGCGCTAGCGGCTTTCGGTACGGGTGACCGGCACGGCCTCGCCCCAACTGCGAACCAGTTGGTCGGCCTCGCGCAATGGGGCCATGAAGGCGACGTAGTGATCGTCCATGCACCCGGCGTTCCAGGCGATTTCGGTCGTGGTGGCTCCGCGCGTCAGTCGTAGGGTGCCGTAAGGCTGATCGGTCATGAAGTTCTCGCATTGATCGGATTCTGGCGCGGGCGTGGGCAGCGTCCGCATCAGCCGTTCGAGCGCGATATAGCGATCGACGTCGGCCTCCAATGCATGGAATTCCAGAGTGTAGTCGCCGAACGGCGCGCCCTCGGCGTGCGTCGCTTCGGTCCAGACGCCGCCATATTGCGGGCTGAATTGCCACTGCACGATCGGCACGCCCCAGCTTTTCACCTCGAAGGCGATCATGTCCCAGTCGGGGCCGGGCGGCGGCGGCGGGCCATCCTGCGCGCTGGCACAAGCGGCCAGCGAGGCCAGGCCGAGCGCCAGCAGCGGCCGCGCCGGGATCATTGCGCCTCGAAGCCGAAACTCACGCGCCGCGCGGTGATGCGGATCGAGCGGCCATTGGGAGCGATCGAGTAGGAGGTGGTGGAGGGTAGATCGAGCGCGAGGTCGTTGCCCCAGGTGGGCGGCGGACACAGCGCGCGGGTGGATGCCACCGCGCTGATATTGAGGTAGCCCTCCCCACGAACGGGCTCCGCGCCGTTCCAGGTGGCGGTGCCGTTGTTGCAGTCGAGCTGCAACTGCATGGTGCCATCAGTGTTGAAACGGATCGTGTGCGTCGCCTGCTGCGCGCGGGTGAGGCGGGTGGTGCCGCCTTCGGTTTCCACCTCGGTCAGCCGCCAGGTCTTGCCGGTCAGGGGGTGCGCCGTCGGCCCGCTGGGAAGGTAGCTGCACCCTGCCAGCAGCGTGGCGGTGACGGTCACGAACGCGAAACTGGCTTTCATCGCAGGACTCCTCTGCAAGTCGCGGCCTCGCCACGACACGAAGTTGCGGCGCTGCCCCGCGCGGGTTCTTCCGCCACGCGCCTGAAGGCGCACTTAACCGCCGGTGATCAGCGCGTCGGGGATGACGTAGTGCTCGGGCCCGAAATCGATCGTCACCATGTCGCCATCGCGGGTGACGGTGAAATCCCAGCCCGCCGAACCGTCGGCCTCGGCGCTGTCTGCGCCGGTGGGCGTGGTGCCGTCGTAGAAAATCGCGCGCTTCATCCCGTCGGGCTTGGTGACTTCGACCAGAGCGGCGCCGGGCGCGCCCCAGTTTCGCACCACGCCGGCGCTGCAACCGCCCTCCACGGCGGTGCCGTCGAAGCTGCAATCGAGCAGCGCGGTCGCGTGGTATTCGGTGCCCGGCACCAGTGCATCTTCCTGTTCGGCAGCGGGCGCACTTGCCTCGGCGGCGGGCGTCGCTTCGTCGGTGGCGGCGGCATCGTCGGCGGCTTCCCCGCAGGCGGCCAGGCTCAGGCAGGCGAGGGTCATGCAGGCAGAGCCCGCCAAGATCGCTTTCTTCATCTAACGCTTTCCCTTTCTGAATGGCTGCGAGGCGTCACAGCGCGCCTTCGTCTCCGGTGAACATGACTTCGCCGATGCTACCGTCGCGGTAGGCGAGGCAGCGCCATGGCGCGGTGGCGCCATCGACGTTGATGTAGATGGCGATGGCGGCTTCGGATTCCTCGATCCGGTTGGTGCCGATCACCCGCGCCCCGGTGGTATCGGCCACGCGGTTGGCGCACCGGGTTTCGAGGCTGTTGGCGCCGCGGATCGGTACTGACGCTGCCGCAGCGGGGGCAGCGGCAGCGGTTTCGGCCACGGCAGGGCCATTCTCGCCCATGCCCGCGTTGGCATCGCCCATGGCTACGGAGACCAGCCGCACCCCGTCGACATTGCCGACCACGGTGCCGCCCAGAGCCTCGGCATCGGCCTCGGTCGGGCAGCCGACCAGCACCGCGCTGTCGTCGAGGTAGTTCGAGGTCGCCGCCGATTCGCCCAGCCGCAGGCACGGATCGCCTGACGCGGGATAGCCATCGCCGAAGGGGGCGAGACTCTCGGGGATGGTGACGGCAACTTGGTCGGTTGCCGTCGCTTCATCCGTGCCGTCCGCCGCTTCGCTACATGCTGTCAGGGGCAGGGCGAGCGATGCGCCCAGGATCAGGAACACGCGCATGCCAACCTCCATCGCAATTTCGCCAAGGCTGTTACAGCCCGCCTTCGCTGCCGGTATACATCACCTCGCCAATGCTGCCGTCGCGGTAGCCAAGGCAGCGCCACGGTGCCTCGGCTCCGCGCACGTTGACGTAGATGGCCGTCGCCGCTTCGGATTCCTCGATGTGGTTGGTGCTGACGTGGTTCCTCCCCGTCACCTGCCGCACGCGCTCGATGCAGCGTTGCTCGAGGCCGTTCGGGCCGCGAATATAATCGACCTGCTGCCCCCGGTTCCGATTGCCGGACTGGCGCGCATCGGCGTGCTGCTGGGTGTAGCGATCGTTCGATCCGGCATTGTAGCCCGTGGCATAATCGTCGGAATTGTTGCGGTTGTTGAACTGGGCGCCGCGCACGCCCTCGTTATAGCCCAGTTCGTACTGCCGTTCGCGGTCCTGGTCGGAAAGGTGCTGGTTGTCGTCGTGGTGGTGGCTGCGATGCGCCAGCAGGCCGACGATCAGCGCCGCGCCAACGCCAACCGCCACGGCAGCGGCGGCATTGCCGCCTCCGTGCTGGTTGCAATCGCCGGGCGTGGCATCGGTGATGGCGGAATAGCGGCCATTGTAGGTTTCCACCTGGATGCAGTTGGAATCGCCGGCGTGCCAGTAATAGGAATAGCGGGTGCCGTACTGGCCATCGTTGCCCGTCTGGTATTCGAAGCCACGGTCGCGCAAGGCATTCTCGCCCGCGCTGGCCCGGCGCCCGACCAGGTCGGACAGGCTGCTGGCATCGCGGGCCATGGCCGGACCGGCAAGGGGCAAGGCGACCATGGTGGTGGCGACAAGGCTGGCGACAAGCCGGCTTCCGATCGTATCTCGCATCAGTTCCTCCATCCTTGCAGGCAAGTGCCAGGCCGCCGACGCGGGCCTGTAGCGGGTCTGCCGACGATGCTGGATGATGGCTGTATGTTGAGCGCGGTCAATGATATGGCGTGACAGCGAAACAGGCATTTGGTGACAGCGATTATCTTGTCAGTGGGGGGCATCCATGACCAAGATCGAGCCAATACCGGCAGGACAGGAACGGTGCGACCCGCCGCCGGAGCTCGCCATCGAACTGCGCACGACCCCTGCGGCCTTCATGCGGCAGATCTTCGACGACCTGGGGCGGCCCGGCTGGATGACTGCCGGCACGCTGATCGCGGGGCGTGAACCCTGGCCCGACCGGATCACGGTGCGCGATCACCTGGCGATAATCGGCAACCTGGTGCAGCACGGGCCGAACCCGGCCTATCACGTCGAGTTCTTCAAGGCGCGGGTGCCGCTCTACTACGGGGCACTGGAAAGCGCGATGCGCTATGCCCCCTCGATTGCCGAGGCATTCGCGCTGATCGCCGAATATGCTTCCGAACGGCCCGGCTGGCTGCGCTTCGAACTGCGCGAGTGCGGCGACTGGCTGGAACTGGGGCTGGAACCCACGATCGCGCTGGGCGCGGCGCGCGGTCCGGTGATCGAGGTGCCGTTGCTGGCCTTTGCCAACCTGGTCAGCCGCTACCTTGGCCGTCCGGCGTGGGAAACGCGGGTGCTGTTCGGCTATGCCCCGCCCGACCACGCGGCGCAGTTACGCGAACAGCTCGAATGCGAAGTGACCTTCGCTGCCCCGCGCAATGCCATCCAGGTGCGCCGCGAATTTGCCGAACGGCCCAATATCGTCTTCGATCGCGATCTCTGGCTTGCCGCGCGCGACAAGTGCGCCGCCGAACGCCGGGCGAGGCTGGCTGCCGAACCGCTGGGCGATCTTACCTCTGCCTTCGACCGGCTCCAGGCCATGCGCAATCGCCCGCCGCGACTGGGCGAGGTTGCCGGGCAGATGGGCCTGTCGCAACGCACGGTGATCCGCCGCCTGCACGACAATGGCCTGACCTATGCCAGCTATCGCGAGGCGCGCGAGCAACCGCACCTGGAACGGCTGCTGGGTGACCCTTCGCTGACGCTGGAGGAAGTGGCCGCGCAGCTTGGCTATGCCGATTCCTCCACCTTCTCGCGCAGCTTCAAGCGCCGTTTCGGGCAGACGCCGGGACAGTTTCGCAAGGCGCTCGACGCCAGCTGAGGCAGCTGCCGCCGGTCAGAACTCCTCGCCCACCAGCATCATCTGGCCCTTCAGGCCGCGCAGGGTGGTGTTCTGGATCTCGATGCCGGGGTGAGCGTTCACCTCGATCACCAGCGGGCCTTCGGTCTTGTCGTGGACGATATCGACGCCGCAATAGCCCAGCCCCACCGCCGGGCCGCTGCGTCCGGCGATATCCTTCACCTTTTCCCAGTGCGGAATCCTGAAGCCGATCAGGCTGACGCCGGTATCGGGGTGGTGGGTCAGCACCTTGCCGCCCTGCTTGGCGCGGAACAGCACGCCGGTTTCCATGTCCACGCCCGCGCCGATGCCGCCCTGGTGGAGGTTGGCCTTGCCGTCGCTTTCGTTGGTGGGAAAGCGCATCATCGCCATCAGCGGGTGCGGGCCGCGACAGATCACGCGGATATCGGGCAGGCCATCGTCGACCAGTCCCGCCACTTCCGGGTCGGCGCGGATCAGCGGTTCGATCAGCGCGGCATCGTCTGCCGCCGCATCGCCCGAGAACTGCCCGTCGACGATCCGGCGGACGTGGTTGTGCACGTCGTCGATGGTCAGCCGCGTACCCGAACCCTTGAACCAGCAATTGCCCTCGCGCCGCACCGCCAGCAGGATGCCGTCGCCCTGCGATCCGCGCGCGGGCTTGATCGCCCAGGCATCGGGCAGCACCTTCTCGGGCTTGAAGTCGCTAAGCTGACCATAGCCGGAGACCACGGCCACCGTGCCCGTGGTGGCCACGCCGTGTTCCACCAGCGCCACCTTGGTCGCCACCTTGTCGCGCGCCCGCTCGATCGCCTTGCGCGGGTTGTACTTGGCGATGATCGCGTTGCGCTGGTTGATCCCCAGGATCTCGTCCAGCGGAATGCCGTCCTCGCGCATCCAGAAACCCGAGGAGTGCCGGGTCAACAAGCCGTGGCGCGTTTCCGCGGTGGGCAAACAGGGCGGAGAAGCCGTCGTTGGCGGGTGCGTCGTAGGGCGGGAGCGCCCGCGGAACAGGTTGAGCATCGGGTTGTCCTGGCGATGAGGCGGAAAGTTCCTCGCGCACCCGATCCCAGTCGACCGCCGTCAGGCGGCGGGCGGGGGTGGCTTGCGCGGGTGGCGAAACGGCGGGCGGAAGGATGGGCGGCACAATGGCTGCTGCGTCAGGCAACGGCAGCGGCTGCGGTTCCGGCGGGGCTTGCGCGACGGCAGGCGCCGGGGTGTCGCTGAAGCGGTTGGTGCCGATCGGCACCTGCACCGGGCGCTGGCCGGGGGCGGGCGGGCGGCGCGGGAAGACCGTCAGCTTGACCCCGCGGCGTTCGTGCTTTTCCTCGTGCGGCTTGTCGATCTCGGCACGGGCAAGGATGATCTCGTCGATTTCCTCGGGCCGGGCCTCCGGCTTGCCGTCCAGCCCCAGCCGGGCCATCCAGCCTTCGTACCAGATCGGCAGGAAGCGGCCGATCTCGCTCAGCCGCAGGCCGCGGTAGCGACCGAGGATGGCGATCGCCAGGGCGCACAGGCCCGGCAGCAGCATGGGCGACACGTCCATCAGCATCAGCGCCACGTGGCTGACCATGACGAACTCGATCGTCAGCGCCAGCAGGAAGGTGTTGAGCGCCAGCTTGGCGGCTTCGTAGGCGCCGTCCTTGTCCCACTGTTTCCACCAGCGTTCGCAGCACAGCGCGGTCACCACCACGGGGAAGGCGTCCACCTGCAACTCGGTGTCGAACACCTGCTGCAAGGCCGACAGGATGAACACCACCAGCGAGATGAGCACGCCGAGGAAGCCCACGCGGGTCATCCGCAGCTTGAGCAGCGATGGCGTCACCACCATGCCCGCGCCGATGGCGCAGACCATCACCAGCGGGCCGAACACCGGGCCGATCTGGAGGAAGGCGAGCGCGATCAGCATGGGGGTGAACAGGCCGAACGCCTTCAGGCCCACGAAACTGCGCGCCAGCACCACCAGGAAGGCGCCGATCGGCAGCACCATCAGCAGGTTTTCGGGCTTCAGGCCCCAGATCGCCTGCGACACCGCGATGCCGCCCAGCGAACTGGGCATGGACAGCGGGTTGTCGGTGTTGCTGAGGCCCAGCGCCACCATCACGCCCAGCGCGCAGAACACCGCCGCGCCGATCAGCGCGGGGCGGCGGACCTGCGGCGTGGCTTGCCGGATCGCCTTGCGGAGGAAGTCTATCCGTTCAGAAAACATATCCGACGGTCAGGCTGAAGCGATATCCTTCGCGGTCGCGCAGGGGATCGTTGGAACTGGTGGCGATGTACTTGGCTTCGGCCTCGATGCGCCAGTCGCCGGGCCACCACAGCAGCTCGATCTCGGGGACCACGGAATTGTCCTCGCGCGGCTGGCCATCGGGCGCGATCCGCCCGTCGAAGCGGGTGTGGCGATATTCGATGGCCGGTCGCACGCGCAGGTCGCGGGTGATCGGCTGGGTATAGCTGACGCCCACTGCTTCGCGGGTGAAGCTGCGCTGCGGGTTGTCCGAATTGATCTCCTCGGCGCGCAGGTCGAGGTTGAGGTAGTTGTAGCGTCCCAGGCGATAGCGGTATTCCACGTCCAGCCGCGGCCCCTGGCCGGTGGAAGCGGTGCCGCCGGGGCCTTGCCCGTCGTCGTAATTGCGTTCGCGCCAGGTCAGCTGCGCGCGCAGGCGGTGATCGAGCACGGGTTCGTATTCGATGCGCACCGCGGCGGAGAGCTCGTCGGTGTCGGAGCTTTCGGCGGTGACGAGGTCGTCGTACATGCGACCGCGCAGTTCCACTTCCCAGTCATCACCCAGTTGCCGGGTGGCCGACACGGTAATGCGGTCGCGGTCATAGTGGCCGCGCCCGGTGGCGTTGCCGAAGCGTTCGGTCTGGATGCGGTCGGCCTCCAGCCGGAAGGTGGTGACATCGTCGCCCCAGGTCACGCCTGCCGCGCCGCGCACATAGCCGCCATCGCCCACGATGATCAGCTCGTCCTCGCTGTCGCTGCTTTGCGACAGCACGATCCCCGCCTCGATCCGGGCATAGGGGTCGAGCTGCCATTCGCCGCTCTCGTCCTGCGCCAGGGCGGCGTAGGGCGACAGCGCGGCCAGCAGCGTGGCCGCCACGGCGATCAGGCGCATCACGGCGCGAATAGGTGCATTCCCCTGCATATCAGGGGTTTTACGAAGATCGTGGTTAAGAAGATGCTAACCCTGTCTGGAAAGGTTTGGGCGACCATGATTGCACGCCATGGCGCGGCGGATCATGGCTTCACCAGATCGGTTAGATATGTGCTGGGGAGTAACCCCTAGAGCGGGTTGCCGTCCCGGTCGCGGTAGATTTCGCGGCGGCCAACGTGGTTGGCAGGCCCCACCAGCCCGTCGCTTTCCATCCGTTCGATCCACTTGGCGGCGGTGTTGTAGCCAACCCCCATCTGCCGTTGCAGCCACGAGCCCGACGCCTTCTGGTTCTCGATCACGAACTGGCATGCCTGGCGGTACTTGCGTTCCTCCGGGTTGTCCGAGGCGGTGAATTCGTCCTCGTCGAAGCCGAAGCCAAGCCCGTCCTCGGGTTCCTCGGTGACCGAATCGATATAGGCCGGTTCGCCCTGGCCGCGCCAATGGCTGGCCACCTTCTCCACCTCCTCGTCTGAGACGAAGGGGCCGTGGACGCGTTGCAGCGCGCCGGTGGTGGGCTTGAACAGCATGTCGCCCTTGCCCAGCAACTGTTCGGCGCCCTGTTCCCCGATGATCGTGCGGCTGTCGATGCGGCTGGTGACGTTGAAGCTGATGCGGGTGGGCAGGTTGGCCTTGATCACGCCGGTGATCACGTCGACCGAGGGGCGCTGGGTGGCCATGATGAGGTGGATGCCCGCGGCGCGGCTCTTTTGCGAAAGGCGCTGGATCAGCACCTCGATTTCCTTGCCCACCACCACCATCAGGTCGGCCAGTTCGTCGACGATCAGCACGATCTGCGGCAGCACCTCGTAATCGAGTTCGCTTTCCTCCACGATCGGCTCGCCGGTGTCGGGATCGAAGCCGGTGCGCACGGTGCGCCGCAGCGGCTTGCCCTTGGCCACGGCCTGGCTGACGCGCTCGTTGAAGCCCGACAGGTTGCGCGCGCCGATCTCGCTCATCATCCGATAGCGTTTTTCCATCTCCTCCACCGCCCACTTCAGCGCGCGCACCGACTTGTGCGGCTCGGTCACCACGGGGGCGAGCAGGTGGGGGATGTCGTCGTAGCTCTTCAGCTCGAGGATCTTGGGATCGATCAGGATCAGGCGGCATTCGGCCGGGGTAAAGCGGTAGAGCAGGCTGAGCAGGATCGCGTTCAGCCCCACCGACTTGCCCGCGCCGGTGGTGCCTGCCACCAGCAGGTGCGGCATGGCGGCAAGGTCTGCCACCACCGGCTCGCCCGAGATATCCTTGCCCAGGATGATCGGCAGGTTGCCCTTGTTCCCGGCGAAGGCTTCGCTGGCGACCAGTTCCTTGAAATTGACCGTCTGGCGCTGGGCATTGGGCAGTTCGATGCCCATCACCGTCTTGCCGGGGATCGGCGCCACGCGCGCGCTGATCGCGCTCATGTTGCGGGCGATATCCTCGGCCAGGCCCACCACGCGGCTGGCCTTGATGCCCGGCGCGGGTTCGAGTTCGTACATGGTGACCACCGGCCCGGTCTTCACCGCGACGATCTCGCCCTTGACGTTGAAATCGTCGAGCACGTTTTCCAGCAGGCGGGCGTTGCGTTCCAGCGCCAGCTTGTCGAGCACCGGCACCTTGCCCGGATCGCCGTCTTCCAGCAGGTCGATGCTGGGCAGTTCGTACTGCGCGAACAGGTCCTTCTGCTGCTTCTTCGCCGCGGGCTGGGCGCGGCGCGCGGGGGCGGCGGGATCGACGATCTCGGTGGGACGGCGGGCGGTGACGGGGGCATCTGCCTCCTCCTCGTCATGCTCCTCCACCCTCGGCGCACGGCGCGCCTTGCGCTCCTTTGGTTCGTCGGGCTTGAAGGGATTATCCGATCCGGTGAGGCGCGGCATCCGCCGCGCCCATTCGGGCAGGGTCAGCAGGCTGGCCCAGTCGAGCGCGAAGACGCGGCCCGCCAGCAGCGCGCCACCGGCAAGGCAGGCCAGGCCCGCAGCGAGGATGGCCCAGAACCGGCCCGCTTCGGGCAGCAGCCCGGCCAGCGCCTCGATCCCGCCCGCCCCCAGCAGCCCGGCCACGCCTCCCGGCGATGCGGGCAGGGTCCAGGCACCGGGATTGGTCACCAGGGTCAGCACCACGGCCAGCAGCAGCATGGCCAGCAGCAGCATGGCCACCGCGCGCCACCAGCGCCCGTCCCAGTGTTCGTCCTCGTCGGCATCGCGCCACAGCTTGCGCCCCATGACATAGGTCAGCGGCAGCACCAGCACGCTGGCCAGCCCGAAGATCGTCAGCACGAAATCCGCGACATAGGCGCCGGGCGCGCCCATCCAGTTGCCGATCACGTCGCCAGCGGCGGTCGACATGGACGCATCGGTCTGGTTGTAGCTGACCAGCGCCAGCGCGAGGAACAGGGTGAAGGCGAACAACAGCGTTGCCCCGCCCAGCTGCACGCTGCGCGCCAGCGAGTGCCGGAAGGCGGCCTTCCAGTCCGCGCCCTGCCGGGGTGCCCGTGTTGCCATGCTGTCGTCCTCGTCTCTGCGTCCCGCCAGCGGAGAATCCCATATGGGGACTCCGGGGTCAATGTCTGCTTTGCGAGGCTGGCTCAGCGCCGCAGGCAGGATTGATCACGCAAAGACGCAAAGGCGCGAAGGCAGGTGGCGAATTCTTCGCGCCTTTGCGTCTTTGCGTGCGAAAAACCTGCGCCTGCGGCGCGGCCTAGCTCAACCCGTCGATGGCCGCCCAGCGGGGCCAGCCGAGCCGCCGTGCGCTGTCCCGGTTCATCCCCCCCAGCGCGATCACCGGCATGGCCGCGTGGCGGGCGAGGGTGCGGAACCGGCTGGTCCCCAGTGTCGGCGCGCCGGGATGCGAGCGGGTGGCGAAGACCGGCGAGAGCATGACTGCGTCCGCCCCGATGCGGTTGGCCTGCGCGATCTCGCGCAAGTTGTGGGCCGTGGCGATCCGCGGCAGGTCGTCCCGGCGCGGGCAGAGTGCCAGCGGCGCGCCGTAGATCCCCTGCGCCCCCCATTCGCGCGCAGTCAGCGCCGAGTCCGCCAGCACCACCAGGTGTCCTTCGGCCATGGCGATCCGGCGCAGGCGGCGGAACTCGGCGTAGCGTTCCGTGTCGGGCAGGTGGTAATGGCGGTAGACGAAGCCCACCGGTGCGGCGAACGAGCGCAGCCGCGCCTCCAGCACCGCTGCATTGCGCTCATCCGAGAGCAGCCACAGGTCAGGCAGGGACTGGTGAAACGCCATCACCCGGCTATAGCGCGGCCATGACCACAAGTGCAGCCGAACGTTTGGACAAGGTGCGCGAGGAAATCGCGAAAGCCTGCAAGATCGCCCGTCGCGAACCCTCCGAGGTGACGCTGGTGGCGGTGAGCAAGACGCACCCGGCACAAGCCATCACTCCGCTGATCGAGGCCGGGCAGATGGTGTTCGGGGAAAACCGCGTGCAGGAAGCGCAGGGCAAGTGGCCTGCCTTGCGCGAGAAGTTCCCTGACGTGCGCCTGCACCTCGTCGGCCAGCTGCAATCGAACAAGGCGGAGGATGCCGTGGCGCTGTTCGACTGCGTGCACTCGCTCGACCGGCCCAGCCTGGTCGCCGCGCTGGCCAAGGCTTTCGACAAGGCGGGCAGGCAGGTGCCATGCTTCGTGCAGGTGGATATCGGGGCCGAAGCGCAGAAGGGCGGCTGCGCGATTGCCGATCTGCCCGCGCTGCTGGCAGAAGCCCGCGCGGCCGGTATCCCGCTGGCCGGGCTGATGTGCGTGCCACCCTTCGGGATCGAGCCTGCGCCCTACTTTGCCCTGCTCGCCAAGCTGGCCGACGACCACGGCCTGCCGGGCCGCAGCATGGGCATGAGCGGCGACTTTCCCACCGCCATCATGCTGGGCGCCACCCATGTGCGGGTGGGCACGGCGCTGTTCGGGGAGAGAGGGTAGTTGCTGTGACAGGATTCGGAAACATGATCAGACAGATCAGCGTGCCCTTGATCCTGGTAACAGGACTAGCGCTGGGCGGTTGCGACCAGGCACTTGCCGGCGATCCCCGGGAAGGTCTTCCGACTGCGGAGATCGCCTTAAGCTTTCCTGGCCAGATTGAGGACAATGCACCGGTGATACGGATCGAAGTCGTCGAGGACGGTCGCCTCCGGCACAACGGCGAATTCATTCACTTGGCAGACTTGCCCGCCATGGCCCGGGCGGACGAGGGCCAAGTCACCGTCGCTGTTGCGCCGACGCTGACATTGGCAAAGGCCCTGCCCGCATTGCGGGCCATCGGCCATGCCTATCCGCAGGGTGTTACCCTTGCAGGTCTTGAGCAATATCGCCCATTTGGCGAGGTCGACCTGTTCGGCAACGCGACACTAGAGGAATTGCCGTTCCGCGGTAGGGTGCGGCCCTACGAATTCGCCGTTGCCGTTGCCGGACCAACCGCTGAGGGAGTCTGCACGGGCTCGGCCGACGGCTATGTCGGCAACGCAAGCGAGATTTACGACCGTGCCTTTGTCGCCCTGGAACGCTGGGTCAACGAGGCTGGCGGCCCCGAGGCAATGGCCGCCGACCTCGATACCATGAGCGCGCTGCGGGCGACTATCCAGGCCAGCGCAGATACCCGATGGCAGTGCCTCGCCGGGGCCAGCAATGCCCTGATATGGGCGGGGTATCCGCTGCTGCAATTCGAGGAAGCCCCGGCGGAGCGGGCAGCCGAATGATCTGCTCGTACTGTCCTGCTTGACCTTGGCTCCCGGTAGGGCTTCATTGCGGGAAGCAGTTCCTGCCGATTGGATTTCCATCATGCTCCGTTCAATCACCGCCTTCCTCGCCCTGCTGCTGCTCGTGCCGCTGACTGCGGCCACGGCCCAGCAGCGCGAAGATCCCTATGCCCGTTGCGCCGCCATGACCCAGGATGCCGCGCGGCTGGCCTGTTTCGACGAGACCTATGCCACCCAGCGGGTGGTGGTGGCCCAGCGCGAGGAGGAGCGCGAGGCGCGGCGCGAGGAGGTGTTCGGCTTCCGCGACCGCGACCGCCTGATCGAGCGCACCGAAGACGACGTGACCATGTCCTCTGCGGTCAGCGAGGTATTGCAGGGCAGCCGCCGCGAACAGGTGATCCTGCTCGAAAACGGCCAGCTGTGGCGCCAGGTCAACGGCGGCACCATGCGTTCGCGGGTGCGCCAGGGCTGGGTGGCGACGATCAGCCGCCACTGGAGCGGGGCCTACGAAATGCGCTTTGAACAGGGCAGCGGTTACCTGCGCGTCGCGCGCGTCAACTAGGCAGATCGGCTAGGCCGCGTCGCGCCCGGCGCTGCGCCTGGTGCGGCGCTCGGTGGCGACCGCCGGGGCCACCACCACGCCTTCGCCGCTTTCCTTCGCGCGGTACATCAGCCGGTCGGCGCGAGTGACGACTTCGAGCGCATCGAGCCCGCGCGCGGTCTCGGCATCGGGGACGAACAGCACGCCCGCGCTGATATCCAGCCGCCAGCCATGGTCTCCGGCCATGGCCACCACCGCCGCGCGCGCCCCGGCAATCGCGGCGCGGGCGGCCGCCTCGCTCTCGCAGGCGATCACCGCCAGGAACTCGTCGCCGCCCCAGCGCCCGGTGAAGCCCGAGTGCGAGGTGGCACGGTCGAGCACCACGGCCACCTGGCGCAGGCAGGCATCGCCCTCGGCATGGCCGAAGCGATCGTTGACCCCCTTGAACCCGTCGAGGTCCATGTAGGCCACCGCCAGCGGGCGGCGGATCGGGCCGTGATCGGCCAGCGCCTCTTCCAGCATGGCGGTGACGCTGCGGCGGTTGGGCAGGTCGGTCAGGGCATCGTGGTTGGCGGCGTCCTCGGCCAGCTTGCGCGCGGAAATGTCCTGCAACACGGCGACGAAGAACTCGGGCTCGCCGTCGCGATCGCGCACCAGCGACACGGTGACGTGGCCCCACACCTCCTTGCCGTCGGCACGGATATAGCGTTTCTCGATGGCGAAGGTGTCGGCCTTGCCCGCCATCAGGTCGTGCACCCCGGCATCGTCGTAGGCAAGGTCGTCGGGGTGGGTGATGTGCTGGTAGTCGGACAGCATCAGCGCCTCGCGCGGGTGGCCGACGATGGCGCAGAAGCGGTCGTTCACCAGCAGGTAGCGGCCATCGGGCGAAACGTGGGCGATCCCCACCGCCGCCTGTTCGAAGGTCGCGGCAAAGCGGCGGTTCTGGCTCGACAGCGCCAGTTCGGCCTGCGCCCCGCGCGCGGCGGAAAAGCCGATCGCCAGCGGCCCGGTCAGCAGGCGGGCGATCAGCAGGTCAGTCTCGTCGAAGGCATTGGCCACGCGGGCGTGGAAGGTCAGCGTGCCCACCACCCGGCCCATGAACGGCACCGGCACCACGATGATCGAGCGCGCGCCCACCATGCGGTGAACCTCGGGGTCGACGCGCGGATCGCTGGCGGCATCGCGCACCAGGCAGGCCGTGCCGGTGGCGATCACTTCGGGCGCCAGGGTGCGCGCCAGCGGCAGCGACAGGCCGCGCAAGGACCACATGGTGCCGAAACCGTGCTGCACCTTCAGGTGCTCGCCTTCGATCAGCGCCACCGCCGCGCCGTCGGTGTTCTCCATCACCTGGAGCGCGGTCTTGGCGACGATTTCCATCACCGAGGAGAAATCGCGGGCGTTGCTCACCGCCGATTGCATGGCGATGAGCTGGCTCGACCACATGGCCAGCCGTCGCGTATCGTCCTGGTCGGCAGCCCCACGCGCTGCCGGGTAAACGGTTATGGATTGGCGCAAGCTGCGGCCTCCTCGGGTCAAGGGTGGCCTAGCGCAGCGGCGTTAACATCTGTCTAAGCGCCCCGTCCGGGGATCAGGCGGCTTCGGCGCCCTTGGGTTCGCCCGCCGCGATGGCCGCCAGCAGGGCCTTCTCGATGCGCTTCAGCCGCTCCTCCGCCTCGATCTTTGTGCCAAGCAGGTCAGTGACATAGAAGGTATCGACCGCGCGCTCGCCATACTGGGTGATGTGCGCCGAATTGATGATCAGGCTCTGTTCGAACATGGCCCGCGTCAGCCGGTTGAGCAGCGCCGGGCGATCGGTGGCGTTAACCTCGATCACGGTGAAGCGGTTGGAGGCGGAATTGTCGAACTGGATCAGCGGGGCAACGCGGAACGCCTCTGCCCGGCTGGCCTTCAGCGGTCGCTTGGCCAGGCTGGGCACCATGTCGATCCGGCCCGCCAGCGAATCCTCGATCGACTTCTTCAGCCGCGCCAGCTGCGATGCCTCGCTGAAGGGCTTGCCCATGGGATCCTGCACCAGGAAATTGTCCACCGCCTTGCCCACCCGGTTGGTGTGGATGCGCGCGTCGATGATGTTGCCGCCGGCCAGGTGGATGGCCCCGGCGATGCGGAAGAACAGCCCCGGATGGTCGTCCCCGATCACGCTGACCAGGGTGGCGCCCAGCGCGGGATAGTACTGGGTGCTGATCGACAGCGAGGAATTGGCATCCCTGGCCTCGGCATATTGCGCCAGGTTCAGCGCGATCACGTCCTCGGGCTCGGCAATCCAGTAGGCCGGGTCGAAGCGGTCGTCGAGATCGGCTACCAGCGCGCCGCGCGCGCCCAGCAGCTCGGCCACCGCCAGCTTCTTCGCCGCCACGCGTTCCTCGCGCCCGCGCGCCTTGTGGCCCAGCCGCAGCCGTTCCAC
This sequence comes from Erythrobacter sp., assembly GCA_020446625.1. Classification (GTDB taxonomy): domain Bacteria; phylum Pseudomonadota; class Alphaproteobacteria; order Sphingomonadales; family Sphingomonadaceae; genus Alteraurantiacibacter. The sequence goes on along the minus strand of JAGREI010000124.1, from coordinate 1,211 downwards.
CGCGTGTTCGTAGAGGTCGCCGATCAGCTGCCGTTTCCAGCTGTTCCACACCCCCGGCCCCACCGCGCGGATATCGACGATGGTGAGCACGGTCAGCAGCCGCAGGCGTTCGAGGTTCTGCACCTCGCCCACGAAATCGCTGATGGTCTTGTAGTCGGCCAGGTCGCGCTTGAAGGCGGTGGCGCTCATCATCAGGTGGTGGCGCACCAGCCAGCTGACCAGCTCGGTCTCCTGCGCGTCCAGCCCCAGCCGCGGGCACAGCTTCAGCGCCACTTCGGCCCCCAGCACCGAATGATCGCCGCCGCGGCCCTTGGCGATATCGTGCAGCAGCACCGCGACATAGAGCACCCGCCGGTTCTTGATCAGCGGCAGCATCTCGCTGGCCAGCGGGTGGTCTTCCACCAGCTTGCCGCGCTCGATCTGGCTGAGCAGGCCGATCGCGCGGATGGTGTGTTCGTCCACCGTATAATGGTGGTACATGTCGAACTGCATCTGCCCGCCGACCTTGCCGAAATCGGGCACGAAGCGGCCGAACACGCCCGCCTCGTTCATCCAGCGCAGGGCGTTCTCGGGATCGTTGCGACCCGCCAGCACGTCGAGGAACAGCGCGTTGGCGCGCGGATCGCGACGAACGGCGGCGTCGATCAGCCCGGCGTCGCGGCGCAGCATCCGGCTGGTGGCGGGATGCACTTCCAGCCCTTCGCGTTCGGCCAGGGCGAACACTTCCAGCATCCGCGCCGGGTTCTTGCGGAACCAGTCGTCCGACGGCGCGGCCAGCCGGTCCCCTTCCACCGGATAGCCCTGCACCTTGCGGGTGGGGCGCAGGCTGGAGAAGAAGCCCGCCAGGCGGCTTTTCGCGGTGGTCTGTTCCTCCAGGTGAGCCAGGAACACGCCGGTCAGGTGGCCGACGTGGCGCGCCTGGAGGAAATAGAACTGCATGAACCGCTCGACCGCGCTCTTGCCCGGCCGGTCGGCGTAATGCATCCGCGCGGCCACTTCGCGTTGCAGGTCGAAGGTCAGCCGGTCCTCGCCGCGCCCGGCGATGGTGTGCAGGTGCGCGCGCACCGCCAGCAGGAAGCCCTCGGCCCGGCGGAAGCTGCGGTATTCGCGGGCCGTGAACAGCCCCTTGTCGACCAGCTCGCGGGCAGAGCGCACGCGGTAGACGTACTTGCCGATCCAGTAGAGCGTCTGCAAATCGCGCAGGCCGCCCT
>JAGREI010000123.1 GCA_020446625.1 Erythrobacter sp. | reverse complement strand
CCGGCGACGTCGGCCATCTCGACGCAAAGGGCCGGATCAAGATCACCGATCGCAAGAAGGACATCATCGTCAACGACAAGGGCGACAACGTCGCGCCGCAGAAGCTGGAAGGGATGCTGACGCTCCAGCCGGAGATCGCCCAGGCCATGGTGGCGGGCGACAAGCGGCCCTACATGGTGGCGCTGATCGTCCCCGACGCCGAATGGGCCGTGGGCTGGGCGAAAGCGAACGGCGAGAAGTTCGACATGGCTGCCTTGCAGGAACTGCCCGCCTTCCGCGCCGCGATAAAGGCCGCCATCGACCGCACCAATGCCGACCTCTCGGTAATCGAGAAAGTGCGCAAGTTCGCCTTTGCCGACGAACCGTTCAGCGTGGACAACAACATGATGACCCCGACGCTGAAGATCCGCCGGGTACAGATCAAGGCGGTGTACCAGGATCGGCTGGACGCGTTGTACTAACGCCGGATCAAGCCGCCTCAGCCTCGATCTTCTCCGGATAGAACGCCGGTTCGCGCTTCGACCATGCGGGCGCGGTCGCAGCCGCTTCGCTCAAGCTTTGCAGCAGCAGGCGGCGGCGGGCGGGGCGGATCGTGGGGAGCGCGGCTGCGCCGCAGAAGGCGGCGGGCAGGAAGGGGCGCACGCCTGCGCCCAGCAGGCGCTCGTAGAGGAAGCGGTAGGCCGAGAAGCTGTCGAGCCGCTCCATCGCCAGGTCCTGCGCGGAAATGCGCAGCAAGGTGCCCATGAAGTGCTCCACCCCGTCAAGGCTGCCGTCAGCGGGAACGTGGTCGCGCAGCTGGCGTAGTTCGCGATAGGCGAGGTACTGGCTGCGAATCGCGCGCTGGTCGTCGGCGCAGCGGCTCCATGACTTGAAGGCATCGCTGCGGGCCAGCGCAATATCAAGCGCGCGTTCGATGAACTCCTGCTCGGGTACGGAGAACCCGGCAAACTCGCGCATTTCCGCGATGGTGAGGGCGAAGCTGGACGATTCGAAACCCATGGCAGGCATTCCCTTGCGGTAGTCAGTGCAAGGTCTGCGCCTTCATGGTTAATAAGCCGTGTAGGAAAGGAAAAGGGTGTGACTTTGGTTTGGCGCGCTGGGAACGGTCGGCGACCAGCCGACCGCAAGGGCGAACGCCCGCCCGCAGCGGGCGCAGCTTTGCTGCGCGTCTAGCGAGGACGCACCCGCGGAGGCGGGTGCGAAAAACAGTCAGATCAACCCGGCCAGCGGACTGGACGGATCGGCATACTTGCGCCGCCCCATGCGCCCGGCAAGGTAGGCATCGCGCCCCGCCTCCACCGCCAGCTTCATCGCGCGGGCCATGCGCACCGGGTCTTTCGCTTCGGCAATCGCGGTGTTCATTAGAACGCCGTCGCAGCCCAGTTCCATCGCCACCGCCGCGTCCGAGGCCGTGCCGACGCCCGCATCGACCAGCACCGGCACCTTGGCGCCTTCGACGATCAGGCGGATCGTTACCTGGTTCTGGATGCCCAGCCCCGATCCGATCGGCGCGCCCAGCGGCATGATCGCCACCGCGCCTGCCTGTTCCAGCTGCTGCGCGGCGATGGGATCGTCGGTGCAGTAGACCATCGGCTTGAAGCCTTCGTTTGCCAGCACCTCGCAGGCACGGATCGTCTCGACCATGTTGGGATAGAGCGTGCGCGCTTCGCCCAGCACTTCCAGCTTCACCAGTTCCCAGCCGCCCGCCTCGCGCGCCAGCCGCAGGGTGCGGATCGCGTCCTCGGCGGTGAAGCAGCCCGCGGTGTTGGGCAGGTAGGTGATCTTCTTGGGATCGATGTAGTCCATCAGCACCGGCTGGCTGGGATCGGAAATGTTCACCCGGCGCACGGCCACGGTGACGATCTCCGCCCCGCTCGCCTCGACCGCGGCGGCGTTCTGGGCGAAGTCCTTGTACTTGCCCGTGCCTACGATCAGGCGGCTGGTGAAGGTCTGTCCGGCAACGGTCCAGGAGTCAGTGGCGGTATCAGTCATGCCGTGAGCGGTAGGGGTCAGTCCGGCCCGCGACAAGTGTTATCCGCCGCCGACGAAGTGGACGATTTCCAGCTGGTCGCCATCGGCCAGCGCCACGCCTTCTAGCGTCGAGCGCGGGGCGATTGCGCCGTTGTGCTCCACCGCCACCTTGGCCGGGTTGAGGCCCAGTTCGCGCACCAGCGCGGCAATGGTGGCAGCAGCGGTGCGCAGCGGATCGCCGTTGACGGTGAGGGACAGGGTGGCAGTCATGGTCTGCCCGCCATAGCGCGGATCAGGCCCAGCACAAGTCAGGCATGGCGCAAGTTGAGCACGTGGCCGGTGGCCACCAGGGTAACGCCGATCATGGTGAGGATAGCCTCTTCCACGCCGTGCCCCACGGCCAGCGCGCCGCCCATGAAGGAAAGCCCGGTCATGGCCACCACGAAAGGCACCATGCGCCGGTGCCGGATCGCGCCCAGCCCGATCGCCGTCGCCGCCACGATCGCGGCAAGCAGCAGGCCCCAGCGGTGAATCGCCGGATCGAGCAGGAAGGTGCCGCTCAGCCCCAGTCCGGCCACCAGCACCAGGCCCAGCACGCAATGCACCAGGCACAGCGCGGACAGTGCCATGCCGGCGCGGTCCAGCCGGCCGCGAATCCAAGGGGTGATCGATCCCATGGGCAGCGATGTATGATACGTCATAACATTGCGCAAGAGGCCAGATTGCAACAGTTTGTCGCTGCACCCGGCGAAACGCTTGCGATTTGCCGTTCCGCGCTGCACATCGCCTCACACAATGGTCGCACAATCCGCCGTCGCTCGTCCCGTCACTGGCCAGACCCGCCCGCTCGCGCTGGCGCGCTGGCTGTTCGTGATTGCCGCCATGGTGGTGCTGATGGTGACGGTGGGCGGGATCACCCGGCTTACCGAAAGCGGGCTGTCGATCACCCAGTGGAACCCCGTCACCGGCGCTGTTCCGCCGCTGAGCCAGGCCGACTGGCAGCACGAGTTCGAGCTGTACCAGCAGACGCCCGAGTACCGGAACGTCTCCGGCCCGGCGGGCATGGAGCTGTCCGACTTCAAGTTCATCTTCTTCTGGGAATGGTTCCACCGCCTGATCGGCCGTCTGATCGGCATGGTCTTCGCCTTGCCGCTGGCCTGGTTCTGGCTGAAGGGCGCAATCCCCGCCGGGTACAAGCCCCGCCTGCTGGCGCTGCTGGCGCTGGGCGGACTGCAAGGCGCCTTCGGCTGGTTCATGGTGCGATCGGGACTGTCGGGCGAGATGACCGACGTTTCGCACTTCTGGCTCTCGATTCACCTGCTCACCGCCTTCTTCACCCTGGCCGGGCTGGTCTGGACCGCGCTTGACCTGCGCCAGTTGGCCAGGACCGGCCGCAATGCGCCCGCCCGGCTGACCGCGCTGGCGCTGCTGGTGGCCGGGATCCTGTTCGTGCAATTGCTGCTGGGCGCCTGGGTGGCGGGCCTCAACGCCGGGCTGGCTTCGGACACCTGGCCGCTGATGCAGGGTCAGCTGATGCCCGAGGTGGGCTGGTCGAACGGAGTGTTCTGGACCTTCACCCACGATCCCTTCCTGATCCATTTCCTCCACCGCTGGTGGGCCTGGGTGGCGGTCGCGGCACTGGTAGTGCTGGCGCGCCGCCTGCGCCCGCTTGACCGGCGCGCCTCGGTGGCGATCCACACGGCCTTCGGCACGCAGATCCTGCTGGGCATAGCCACGGTGATGACCGGCGTGGCGCTGTGGCTGGCGGTGGCGCACCAGGTGGTGGGCGCGCTGCTGGTGGTGGCCTTCACCTGGGGTGCGCACGTGCTGGGCCGCCGCGCATGAGCGAAGGCGGCGCGGCGCTGGTCTGGAGCCCGTTTGCCTCGCAGGAGGAAGCCGCCGCCGTCGCCCGCCAGTTGCTTGAAGAACGGCTTGTCGCCTGCGCAAATATTTTGCCGCATGTCCTGTCGATTTTCCGCTATGACGGAAAAGTGCAAACGGCGGGCGAAGTGGGTGTGCTGTTCAAGACCGAAGCGCGGCTGCTCGATCGGGCGACCGCGCGGCTGGCCGAATTGCACCCCTATGCGACCCCGGCAATCGCCGGATGGGAGGCCGCATCTGCGCCCCCGGCCACCCGCGAATGGCTGGCGCAGCTGGTAGAGGAAGGAGGGTAGACATGAACGATGGCAACCGGCGCTCCGCCCTCCGTGCGGGCTTGCAACTTGGCATGGCGGCGGCACTGGCCCCGGCGCTCGCCTCGCGCAGCGCCGCCGCGCAGGCAATGGATCGCCTGATCGCGCCACCACCGGGCGAAATGCGCTATACCCGCAGGGTAACCCGCAGCCTGGGCACCGATGCGCACATCACCGTCTCGCGCAGCTTCGCGGTGGAGTTCCGCCAGTTCATCGGCGGCTACATGATGCACGGCCGCCAGCTTTCCGCCGAGGTCGATGCTCCCGCCGTCCTCGCGCGCTTTGCCGAGCTCGAACGCGCGCGGGACGAGAGCGCGATGTTCCCCATGGCGCTGGACCCGTTCGGCCGGATCCTCGAACCCGATGTCAGCGCGCCGGTCGGCAACGAAGTGCGCCAGGCGGTCGAGATCGCGCTGCATGAACTGGCGCAGCAGCCGATCGACGACCACGAGCGAAGCGAGCTGGCGCGGTTCGTCAGCGCCTTGCAGCAGGCCGGCCAGCGCGTCACGGCGCTGATGCCCGCAGACCTGTTCGCGCCCACCAACACACCGCGGCGGGAAGAACAGCGCATCGCCTTGCCCGATGGCGGCACCGGATTGGTGACCACCATGTTCACCGGCGAGCGCGACCTTGCCACCGGGCTGATGCGCGCTGCCGAACGCGACGTGACCACCGAGGTTTCCGACAGCCGGCGCAGCACGCGCGAGCACTGGAGCCTGAGCCGCGGATAACCCGGCGGTATCATTTTACCTCCGCCGAAACCCGCGCATTTGCTTGACTTGCGGCCCCTGAACCTACAAAGGGCGCGCCTTCGCTGTGCTGGCGGGAAGCGATTCCCACTGGCAGGCGGCGATCCTTTCGCACACGTTTTGAGGAACACACAGCCATGAAGGCTCTGAGCAAGACCACCCGGTCGATCAAGCCGGCCGAGGTCGAAAAGAACTGGCACGTGATCGATGCCGAAGGTCTGGTGGTCGGTCGCCTCGCCGCGATCGTCGCCAACATCCTGCGCGGCAAGCACAAGCCGAGCTACACCCCGCATGTCGATTGCGGCGAC
>JAGREI010000122.1 GCA_020446625.1 Erythrobacter sp. | reverse complement strand
GATTGTGCATCACTTCGGCAATGCCGGACATGCCGATCCCGCCAATGCCGACAAAGTGGATCATGCCAATATCGGTGCCGACACCCTTCATGCTGCGCGGTCCTTTGCCAGCGCTTCGCGATCCTGCGCCTTCGCTCCTTCGCCGCCAACGCGGATCACGTCCATCATCGCGTCCCCGCCGAAGCTTTCGACAAGGTCTGCCAGGTCTTTCGCCGCTTTCGGCCGCCCGCAATTCCACGCTGCATGCGCTGCCGTCGCGAGAGTATCAGGACGCTGGGCGAGTGCCTGAATCTGCTTGGCCAGCTCCTTGGCTTCAAACTTGTGCTGCCGGATCGAGCGCGCCCCTCCGGTCTTGACCAGCTCGCGTGCATTGGCGGCCTGGTGGTCGTCAGTCGCAATCGGCAGCGGGATGAGGATTGCCGGGCGGCCGACAGCAGTCAGCTCCGCAATGGTCGAAGCGCCTGCACGCCCGATAAACAGATGCGCATCGGCGAGGCGACTGGCCATGTCCTCGAAATAGGTGCCCAGTTCGGCGGGAATATCGTGTCCGGCATAGCGGGCGCGGACAGCCTCAAGGTCTTCCGGACGGCACTGCTGCGTCACCTGCAAGCGCGTGCGCAGCGCGGGGGCGAGCATGGAAAGGCCATCGGGCACCACTTCGGACAGCACCCGCGCCCCCTGGCTGCCGCCGGTCACCAGCACGCGGAACAGGCCATCCTCGGTAAAGGCGGGGAACGGTTCGTCACGCAAGGCCAGCACGCCGGGGCGCACCGGGTTGCCGACCAGGTGGACCTTGTCTTCGTACCTGGGCTTCAGCCGGTCGACATCGGGATAGGCCGTGGCAATCGCGTCCACCCGGCCCGCCAGCAGGCGGTTGACCCGGCCCAGCACCGCGTTCTGTTCGTGGATCACCGTGGGAATATCCATGCCCGCAGCGGCCAGCAGCGCAGGCAAGGCGGGATAGCCGCCGAAGCCCACCACCGCAGCAGGTTCGAACGCGGCGTAGAGCTGGCGCGCCATGCGCCGCCCGTCGAGGACGGCGGACAGCGCGGCAGGCCATCCCAGCGGGTTCTTGCCGAAGCGCCCGGCGGGCAACACGTGAGCGGTGAGGAAATCGGGCTTGCCGGGGATCGCCGCGCCACGCTCATCAGTGATCAGGGCGACGTGGTGGCCGCGCCGTTCCAGCTCGTGCGCCAGGGCGAAGGCAGGCGTCAGATGCCCGCCGGTGCCGCCCGCGGCGAGCACGAAGTGGCGGCTGGAGGCAGGCGTCATGAATCGTCTCCGCGTTCGAGCAGTTCCTCGATGTCGAACTTCTCTCGGCTGAGGTAGGGATTGCGCCGCGTCACCGCCAGCAGCAGGCCAATGGTGAAGCACTGGGCGATGGTGGACGATCCGCCATAGCTCACCAGCGGCAAGGTCATGCCCTTGCTGGGGAACAGTTGCAGGTTGACCATGATGTTGATGAACGCCTGCCCGCCGAACAGCGCGGCAAGGCCCGCGGCGGCGAGCACGATGAACAGGCGGTCCTCGTTCAGCAGGCGGGCAAATACGCGCATCACGATGGCCAGATAGAGCAGCGCCACCAGCGCGCATACCAGCAGCCCCAGCTCTTCCCCGATTACCGAGAAGATATAGTCGGTATGCGCTTCGGGCAGGCGCATCTTCTGTTCGCCCAGCCAGAACCCGGTGCCGGTCCAGCCGCCACCGGTAAGGGTACGGTTGGCCAGGTCCACGTGATCGTAGGGCGTGGCCTCTCCGAAGAACGAATTGATGCGGTTCTGGGCGTTGGGATAGAACAGGTAGGCGCCCACCATGAACACCAGCCCGCCGCCGAACAACATGCCGATATGCTTCAGCGGCAGCCCGGCCAGCAGCACCAGCACCAGCCACACGCCGATGAACAGGATCGCCTCGCCCAGGTTGGGCTGAAGCATCAGCAGGGCGACGATCAGGCCCACCAGCGCCCCCGACACCACGATCACCGGCAGGCGCGGGTCGCGCAGCTTCCAGCTGAGGATCCAGGCCAGGGTGACGGCAAAGGCGGGCTTGAGGAATTCGCTGGGCTGCACGCCGATCCCCAGCCGGATCCAGCGCCGCGCGCCGTTCACCTCGAACCCGATGATCGGCACCAGCAGCAGCAACAGCAGCATTACCGCCGCCGTGACGATGGCCGTGCGGCGCATCATTTCCAGCGGCAGCATGGAAGTGCCGAGCATCACCAGCAGCCCGAGGAACTGCCAGCGGATGTGCGCCCAGAAGAAATAGAGGTCAGGCAGCGTCGCGTCGCTGGTGGACAGGCGATGTGCCGAAGCGGGCGAAGCGGCGGCCACGGCCAGCGTTCCCAGTGCCATCAGCGCCAGCACCAGCCCCAGCAGCACCCGGTCGATCTCGCGCCACCAGATGCGCAGTTCGCGCTTGCGGTCCTGTGGCAGCTGCGGCTGGCGCGGCACGCTGTCGCCGCCGCGCGGGATGTAGATGGGGGGGCTGGTCATGCGCCTGCCTCCGCCACCGAAGCGGCCAGGCAGCCCATGCTCGCAGCGATCTCGCGGAAGGCGTCGCCGCGCGCCTCGTAATCGCGGAACTGGTCGAAGCTGGCGCAGGCGGGGCTGAACAGGATCACGTCGCCCGGCTGCGCCTTGGCAACCGCGCGCTGGACGGCCTCGCACAGCATCTCGCAGCGTTCCACGGCCATGTGCGAGGCCAGCAGGTGAGCAAACATCGGACCCGCCTCGCCAATGGTATAGGCACAGGCGACATTGCCGAAATGCGGCGCGCACTGGTCAAGGTTCTTTTCCTTGGCGAGGCCACCGCAGATCCAGTGCACGCGCTTGTGCCCGGCTTCGGGTGGATAGGCCGCCAGCGCAGGCGCGGTGGAGGCGGCATTGGTGGCCTTGCTGTCGTTGAGGAACAGCACGCCCGCGCGCGTCCCGATGCGCTCCATCCGGTGCGGCAGGCCGGGGTAAGTGCGCAGGCCCCTGTCAAGCTCGCCAATGCTGAGGAACAGCTCGCCACAGATCGCGCTGGCGAACATGGCGTTTTCGAGATTGTGCGGACCTTGCAGGGCGGGCCAGTTCGGCTGCTGGCTATCGTCGTAGGGCCTGCCGATCCAGTGATAGGGGCCGCGCTTGTCACGGAAAGCCGCGATCGGCGGCAGGTGTTCGGCGGAGGTGGGCAGCAGGGCCACCCCGAATTGACCCAGCATGTCCATCAGCCGGGCCTTGCTGGCGGCATAGTCTTCGAAGCTGTCGTAACGGTCGAGATGGTCGGGCGTGACGTTCAGAAGCGCCGCAACCTTGCATCGCAGCGAATAGGTCAGGTCGATCTGGTAGCTCGACAGTTCCAGCACATAGACTGGCAGGCCCGCGTCGTTCGGCTCCAGCGGATCCTGCCCCAGGATCGGCAGGCCGATATTGCCGCCCATGGTGGTGTTCACGCCCGCCGTCTTGAGGATGTGATGCACCAGCGCCGTGGTCGTGCTCTTGCCGTTGGTGCCGGTGATGCCCACCACGTAATGTTCGGGCAGTTCGGGCTGCGCCATGGCGAACAGCTCGATGTCACCGATCACCGGCACGCCCGCCGTGCGCGCCTTGGCGGCGATGGGGTGCGTATTCAGGGGCACGCCCGGCGAGACCACGATCGCGTCAAATCCCGCCAGGTCGATCTCCAGCGGATCGGCCAGCGTGGCGCGGCCCGCCAGTTCCTCGCGCGGTTCGTCGCGGCGGTCCCAGGCGGTGACTTCGGCACCGCTCGCCAGCAGGGCTTCCACGGTGGCCATCCCCGAGCGTGCGAGCCCGAGGACGCAGTATCGCTTGCCGGAGTAGACCTGTGCCCTGATCACCTGAGCTTCAACGTGGCCAGCCCGATCACCGCGAGCACGATGGCGATGATCCAGAAGCGGATCACCACCTTGCTCTCGCTCCAGCCGAGCTGTTCGAAATGGTGGTGGATGGGGGCCATGCGGAACACCCGCTTGCCGGTGCGCTTGAACCAGAACACCTGGATGATGACGGAAGCGGTCTCCATCACGAACAGGCCGCCCACGATCAGCAGCACGATCTCGTGGTGGCTGGCCACCGCGATCGCGCCCAGCGCGCCGCCCAGCGCCAGCGATCCGGTGTCGCCCATGAACACCGCCGCAGGCGGCGCGTTGTACCACAGGAAGGCCAGGCCCGCCCCCATGATGCCAGCGCACATGATCGCCAGTTCGCCCGCCTGCGGCACGTGCGGGATGCCGAGATAGTCGGAAAAGTCCACGCGGCCCGCCAGGTAGCAGATCAGCATGAAGGCGCCCGCCGCCACCACCACCGGCATGGTGGCCAGGCCGTCAAGCCCGTCGGTCAGGTTCACCGCATTGCCGAAGCCGACGATGAACACGGCGGCAAAGACATAGTAGGCCCAGCCCATCGGAATCGACTGGCCCGACAGGAACGGCACGTAGAGGTTGGTGTTGATCTGGCTGACGATCAGGTAGCTGGCCACGCCCGCCACGGTGAATTCGGCCAGCAGCCGCACCCGCGCCGAAACGCCCTTGTGGCTGCGCTTGGTCACCTTGTCGTAATCGTCGAGGAAGCCGATCACGCCGAAGCCCATGGTCACCGCAAGGCAGGCCCAGAGGAACTGGCTGCGCAGGTCCATCCACAGCAGCATGGAAATGGTCAGCGCGGTCAGGATCATCAGCCCGCCCATGGTGGGGGTGCCGACCTTCTTCTGGTGCGACTGCGGCCCGTCCGCGCGGATCGGCTGGCCCTTGCCCTGCCGCACGCGCAGCATGTTGATGAACTTCGGCCCGATGAACAGGCCGATCAGCAGCGCGGTGATCATCGCCGCGCCGGCGCGGAAGGTCTGGTAGCGGATGAGGTTGAGCAGACCCTCGAAATCAAGCCATTCTGCAAGGAGGTACAACATGGGTGCGCGCGTCAGCCTTCCCGGGCGGTAAAATGTTCCACGACGCGGGCCAGACCCACCGAGTTGGAGCCCTTGACCAGCACGGCGTCTCCACCGACCAGTCCGAATTCCTGCAAGGCGGCGATCGCCTCGCCCGCATTGCCGCAATGGGCAAAGGTGATGGGCTTGCCAAGCGGGTGCGCCTGTTCTTTCCCCATCTCGCGCGCGAGGGCGGCCATCTCGTCACCCACCAGAATCGCATGGTCGACATGGGCGGCCAGCACCGGTTCCAGCAGCTGGGCGTGGAAGGCGGGGGCAAAGTCGCCCAGTTCCTTCATGCTGCCCAGCACCGCAATGCGCCGGGTGGCGGGCGTCTGCCCCAGCTGCGCCAGCGTGGCGCGCATGGAAGCGGGGTTGGCGTTGTAGCTTTCGTCGATCACCAGGGCATGGCCGCCCGGCACCTTGGCGCGGAAGCGTGCGCCACGGCCCTTCAGCCCGCCCATCTCGGCCAGCGCCAGGCCGGCCGCGCCCATGTCGCCACCCGCCGCGTGGACGGCGGCCATCACGCACAGCGCGTTGTCGATCCAGTGTTCACCCGGCTCGGCCACGGTGAAGCACAGCCGCACGTCGCCAAAGGCCGCCGTCACCAGCGATCCGCCCGAACCATCGGGCACGGCATCGAGCAGGCGCATGTCCGCATGGGGCTTGCGACCGAAGCCGATCACCCTGGCGCCCACGGCCAGCGCGGCGTCGCGCAGCTGTTCGAAATGGTCGCTGTCGGCGGGGATCACCGCCGTGCCGCCTGCCTCCAGCCCACCGAAGATCTCGGCCTTGGCGGCGGCGATGGCCTCCATCGATCCCAGGTTCTCGATATGCGCCGGCGCGATGGTGGTGATGACGGCGACGTGCGGGCGCACCTGCGCGGTCAGCCCGGCGATCTCGCCCGCGTGGTTCATGCCCATCTCGAACACGCCGAACTTGCTGCGCGCGGGCATCCGCGACAAGCTAAGCGGCACGCCGACATGGTTGTTGTAGCTGCGCACCGAACGATGCGCCGCGCCCCGACTGGCGCGTTCGAGCGCGGTGAACACCGCTTCCTTGACCCCGGTCTTGCCCACCGATCCGGTGACGCCGACCACGGTCGCGTTCACCCGCTGGCGAGCGGCCTTGGCCAGCGCCTCCAGCGCGCGGCTGGTATCGACCACGCGCACATGCGGGTAATCCACGGCGCGATCCACCAGCGCGCCGGTGGCGCCATTGGCGAAAGCCTTGTCGATGAAGCGGTGGCCGTCCATCGCCTCACCCTTCAGCGCCACGAACAGGTCGCCCCCGCGCACGTCGCGGCTGTCCATCTCGACGCCGCTAACCTGAAATTCACCATAAGCGGTCCCGCCAGTGGCAGCCGCTATCTCGGCAGCGGTCCACAGCGCCAGGCGCGGCGTATCGGCGGGATTGCGCGGCCAGCGGACGGCGGACTTGAGCAGCGCGCTCATGCCTTGACACCCGCCAGCTCGGCGGCACATTCGCGTGCCACGGTAACGTCGTCGAACGGCAATACCCGCATGTTGTCTCCCGACCCGATGATCTGTCCCTGTTCGTGGCCCTTGCCCGCCACCAGCACGATGTCGTCCGCGCGCGCTGCGGCAATCGCGGCCATGATCGCTTCGCGCCGCCCGCCGATCTCGCGCGCTTCTGCGCCGGCGCCTGCCATTACCGCAGCGCGGATCGCAGCGGCATCCTCGCCGCGCGGGTTATCGTCGGTTACGATGACAAGATCGCTGCCCGCCGCCGCCGCCGCGCCCATCGGCGCGCGCTTGCCCTTGTCGCGATCCCCGCCCGCGCCGAATACCGTGATGAGGCGGCCCGAAACGTGCGGACGCAGCGCGGCAATCGCGGCAGTCAGCGCGTCGGGCGTGTGAGCATAGTCGACATAGACCGGCGCCCCGCTCTTGGTGATGGCCGCGCGTTCCAGCCGCCCGCGCACGGGTTGCAGCCGCGCCAAGGCGTCGAACACCTGCGCGGTATCGCTGCCGGTCACCAGCGCCAGGCCCGCCGAAACCAGCGCGTTCGCCACCTGGTATGCGCCGATCAGCGGCAGCCGGATGGCATAGGCCTGCCCTCGACAAATGATCTTAAGTTCCTGCCCCAAGGGACTGGGCTTGCGCGCGATCAGGCGAATGCCATCGCCCTTCTCGCCCACGGTGAACAGCGCCAGGCCGCGCGCCCTGGCCACGTCCACGGCGCGCGCAGACCATTCGTCGTCCGCCCAGATCACCGCGTGGCCGCCCGGCTCCACCACTTCGGAAAACAGCCGCATCTTGGCGGCGAAATAGTCGTCCATGTCGGCGTGGTAATCGAGGTGGTCGCGGCTGAGGTTGGTGAAGGCCCCGGCCTTGACCGGCAGCCCTTCGTTGCGGAACTGCGACAGGCCGTGGCTGCTGGCTTCGTAAGCCACATGCGTCACGCCTTCGCGCGCCAGCCCGGTCATGTTGCCGAGGAAGCTGACGATATCGGGGGTGGTCAGGCCAGTGGACACGCTCTCGTCGGGCGTGGTCACGCCCAGGGTGCCGATGCTGGCGGCGCGCTGGCCGCACATGCGCCAGATCTGCCGGGTCATCTCCACGGTGGAAGTCTTGCCGTTGGTGCCAGTGACGGCCACCACCACTTCGGGCACCGGCTGGTAGAACCTGGCCGCGGCATTGGCGAAGGCACGGCGCGGCACGGCGTCGGCCAGGTGCAGCGCGCCTGCCACATCGGCCTCGGGCCGCGCCACCACGGCAATTGCGCCGTTGGCAATGGCAGCTGCGATAAATTGTTCGCCGTTGACCGCAGTCCCCTGGAAAGCGCCGAAAATGTTGCCGGGGGCAACCTTGCGATGATCGATGGCAAAGCCGGTAACGCGCGTGTCGCCCGCCGCGCCTGCATCTACCCCGAACAGGGCCGCGATATCGGACAGCAGCATCAGTGTTCGCCCCCCACCAGCGGCGCAAGGTCGGTCAGGTCGATGTCGCGCGTCTCGTCCGGCAGCACGCCCAGTTGCGGGCCGATGCGCGGCACCAGCCGCCCGACGATGGGCGCGGCGTTCCAGGCGGCGGTGCGCTGGTACGAACTGGCGGCCGTCCCTTGCGGTTCGTCGAGCATGGCGATCACGACGTAGCGCGGATTGTCCATCGGGAAGGCGGCGGCAAAGGTGCTCACCAGCGAGGACCGGCGATAGCCGTGGCTGCCGGGCTTTTCCGCGCTGCCGGTCTTCCCGCCCACGCGGAAGCCGGGGGCATTGGCATTGCGCCCGGTGCCGTAGACCGCGATCATCCGCATCAGCTGGTTCATCCGCGCCGAAGTGCTGGCGCGGAACACCCGGCGGCCCCGCGGGGCGTGGCCCGGCTCGATCCGGCGCAGCGTCGCCGGGCGCCAGATGCCGCCGTTGACCATGGCGGCATAGGCGCTGGCGAGGTGCAGCGGAGTCACCGCCACGCCGTGCCCGAACCCGGCATAGGCCGCCTTGGAGGAATTCCAGTTGCCGCCCATGCCCAGCGGGTGGCCGCGCGCGGGCAGTTCGATCCCGGCGCGCTCGGTCATGCCCAGCTCGGTGAAGTACTGGTGCATCCGCTCGCCGCCCACTTCCTGCGCGATCTGGGCGGAAGTGATGTTGGACGAATGGATCAGGGTCTGCGCCACGTTGAGGCGGCTGCCGATGGTGTGGCTGTCGCGGATGGCATTGCCGCCCACCATCAGCGGGCGATCGGCGGGCCAGGTGCGACCCAGGTCGGTGATCACGCCGCTGTCGATGGCCATGGCGACGGTCAGCGGCTTGAAGGTGGAACCAAGTTCGTAGACCTGGTTGGTGACGCGGTTGAACGAACGCGGCATCTCGCCCGCGTCGACGCGTTCCTGCGGCAACACCACGTCCTCGGTGGTGATCTGGTTGGGATCGAATTCGGGCAGGCTGGCCATGGCCAGCACTTCGCCGGTGTCGACGTCCAGCACGATCCCCGCCGCGCCCACGGCGTTCACCGCCAGCATCCCGCTGCGCAGTTCGTCTTCCAGCGCGCCCTGCACGCGGGTGTCGATCGACAGCGCCACCGGCTCGCTGCGGTGGGCGGGGTCCAGCAGCTGTTCGTCGAGCACGGCTTCCATCCCCACGCGCCCGTGGCCGTCCGACGCGACATAGCCCAGCACGTGCGCCGCCAGCGCGCCTTGCGGATAGTGGCGCTCGGCCTCGCGCGGCAGTTCCAGCGCCAGTTCGCCAAGCGCGATCACGCGGTTGGCATCTTCGGGCAGCACGCGGCGGCGGATATAGCCGGGGCGGCCAGATGCGAGCAGCTGCGTCACCTCGTACCGGTCAAGGTCGGGGAAGATTTCCACCAGCGAATCGGCCACTTCCTCGGGGCTGCGCACCAGCGGCGGGCCGCCGTCGCCGCCCACGGTCATGGCGGCGGGGTTGTACCACAGCGAATAGGCGGGAAAGGCGCGCGCCAGCGGCACGCCGTTGCGATCGGTGATCTCGCCGCGCGGAGGCAGCAGCGCCTCCGCCATCGACTGGCGCGAAGGGCCGTTCTCGATCGCGCCGATCCAGGCGATGCGGGCGCAGGCGGTGGTGGCGATCAGGATGAAGGCGCCCGCGATCAGCAGCAGCCGCTGGCGCGCGGTCAGCAGCGCACGGCGGCGGTGGTCCACCCGCCGTGGCTTGGCGGGATGGTAACGGAGCGGAACGGCAAGTGCGGTCACCTTTGGGCAACCTCCACCACGCTCGCCAGCGGCACCCGCAGCGGACCGGAAGCCGCCGCCACGGCCAGGTGGCCTTCGTGCGTCAGGGCATCGCCCGCCAGCACCGCTTCGTCCACCGGCTCGCCGGTCAGCGGCGAAACGAGGCGCGGAAATTCGGGCATGTCCTCGCCGCTGGCCATGCCGGCCAGCATGATCGGCGCGGGCGCATCGGCCCCGCGCGGAGTGCCGAAGTCGGCCAGCTGCAATTGCCCGTCCACGAACTGTTCGGCGCGCGGCGCCTGGTAGCCGAAATCGACCCGGTTCCACGCCGCCAGCTGCAACTGGCTGGAACGGGTGAGGAATTCGGTTTCCAGGAGGGTGTTCTGCTGTTCCAGCCGCACGATCTCGCGCTCGGCGCGCACCACCTCGGCGTGCACCGCGTTCACTTTCACGTGCAGCAGGCCGTAGAGCACCATGCACATGCCCAGGGCGGCCAGCCAGCCGATGCGGCGGATGCGGGCTTGCGGGGTCATTGCGCGATCTCCCTTGCTGGTGCGGCGGTGCGGGTGGCGGCGCGCAGCGTGGCCGAACGCGCGCGCGGGTTGCGGGCGATCTCCGCCTCGGAGGGGCGGATCGCCTTGGTCAAAAGCCCGAAGCGCGCGAGGGGTGCATGGCGCGCTTCGGGCAGGTGGCGTGATCCGCGGGGGTTCGCGTTCGCGGCGTCACGCAAGAAGGTCTTCACGATGCGGTCTTCCAGGCTGTGGAAGCTGACCACGGCCAGCCGCCCGCCTTCGCTGAGCAGGGTCTCGGCGGCGCTCAGGCCCGCCTCCAGTTCGTCCAGCTCGCCGTTCACGTGGATGCGGATGGCCTGGAAACTGCGGGTGGCCGGATCCTTCGGCGCGCCCGCGTGATAGCCCAGCGCCTTGCGCACCACCTGGGCCAGCTGGCCAGTGGTCGCCAGCGGCCGCGCGGCGACAATGGCACGGGCCACGCGGCGCGACTGGCGTTCCTCGCCATAGCGATAGAGCACGTCGGCAATTGCGCCTTCGGGCGCCTCGTTGACGAAGTCGGCAGCGGTGGGGCCGGACTGGCTCATGGTCATGTCCAGCGGGCCATCGGCGGAAAAGGCAAAGCCGCGCGCCGCCTGGTCAAGCTGCATCGAGGAGACGCCGATATCCATCGCCACGCCATCAACGCGCGCCACGCCCGCCTCGGTCATGGCGGAGAGCATTTCGGAGAAGCGGCGATGGTGCAGCACCAGCCGGGGCGGCTGTTCGCGGGTTTCGGGCCATTGCTGCCCGGCGGCGATGGCATCGGGATCGCGGTCGAAGG
>JAGREI010000121.1 GCA_020446625.1 Erythrobacter sp. | reverse complement strand
TCGGTGGTGTTGACGTGCTGCCCGCCCGCGCCGCTGGAGCGGTAGATGTCGATCCTGAGGTCGTTGTCGTCGATGGTCATGTCGACTTCGGTGGGTTCGGGCAGCACCGCGACGGTCGCCGCCGAGGTGTGGATACGCCCGCCGCTTTCGGTGACCGGCACGCGCTGCACGCGGTGGACGCCGCTTTCGAACTTGAGCTTCGCGAAGACGCCGGTGCCGTTGATGTTGGCGACCACTTCCTTGAAGCCGCCGACATCGCTGGCGCTCATCGAAATGGGTTCGATCTTCCAGCCCTGCTCGGCGGCGTATTTCTCGTACATGCGGTAAAGGTCGCCCGCGAACAGCGCCGCCTCGTCGCCGCCGGTGCCGGCGCGAATTTCGAGCATGGCCGGGCGCTGGTCGGCGGAATCGCGCGGCAGCATGGCGAGCGCGAGGCGGCGTTCGGCCTCGGGCAGCTCGCTCTTGAGGCTGGCCAATTCTTCCTCGGCCATGGCCTTCATCTCGGGATCGGCGAGCATGTCCTGCAAGCCCGCGATCTCGTCGCGCATGGCCATGACGGCAGCGGCGGCCTTGGCCACCGGCTCCAGCTCGGCATAGTCGCGGCTGGCCTGGACGAAAGCCTCGCCCTCCAGCTGGCCCGAAGCCATGCGCGCTTCGAGTTCAGCGAAGCGGTTAGCGATCTGGTGCAGGCGTTCGGCGGGGATCTTACTCATGTGGCATGTCTATCGAGAACGTTCCTTGAAGCGCGCTCTCGACAAGCAGAATTGCGTGGTTCGTTCCGTAACAGCGCATCTCCATCTCACCGTTCGGCGCATGGACAATCAATAGTGCATCAGCGCCTCGCTTCACGGCCTTGTCCAATCGCTTCCTTCGTGAGCCGCCTGCAAACAACTCCGCAATAATCCCGCTTTGTCTTAGCATTTGAGTGGCTTGCAGAGCCACCGAAAGGAAACGGTCATCCTCCAAGACGACCGCCACATTTTCTGGTTCTTGTGGGATATCGTTCCCCACCAACATCGCCAACCGCTCGATCCCCGCAGCCCAGCCCACGGCAGGTGTCGGCGCGCCACCGAGGCTTTCCATCAGGCCGTCATAGCGCCCGCCGCCGAGGATCGTGGACTGGCTGCCCAGAGCGCCAGCCGCCGCAGAACCTTCGTCCGGGATAAATTCGAAGGCCGTGTGGCGGTAGTAATCGAGCCCACGCACCAGGCTCTCCGCACGGCTCCACTTCACGCCTGCCGCGTCCAGCCCGCTGGTGACCGCATCGAAGAACTTGCGCGCCTCGTCCGACAGGAACGCGTCGATCTTCGGCGCGTCAGCCACGAACTTGCGATCACGCGGGTCTTTCGAGTCCAGAATGCGCAGCGGGTTCTTGTCGAGGCGTTCCTGCGAATCCTCGCTCAGCTCCCCGCGCACCGCGCCGAAGTGCTCGATCAGCGCCGCGCGCCATGCTTCGCGGGTTTCGCCGTCGCCCAAGGTGTTGAGGTGCAGCGTGATCCCCTCGATCCCCAGTTCGCGGATCACCTGGTCGGCCATGGCGAGCAATTCGACATCGGCCTGCGGTTCGGCCGCGCCGATGATCTCGGCGTCGATCTCGTGGAACTGGCGGTAGCGGCCCTTCTGCGGGCGTTCGTAGCGGAATACCGGGCCGTGGGTCGCAACCTTCAGCGGGGAG
>JAGREI010000120.1 GCA_020446625.1 Erythrobacter sp. | reverse complement strand
ATGGCCGCCGCGCCACCGTGGCCTTTTCCACCCACTGGCAGGACGATGCGGCGCGCCGCGATTTCACCATCAACGCGCTCTACGCCCACCCGCAGACGCTGGCGATTTCCGACTGGTTCGATGGGCTGGCGGACCTGGACTTGCGCCGGGTGCGCTTCATCGGGGATGCGCGTGAACGCATCCGCGAAGATCACCTGCGGATCCTGCGCTATTACCGCTTCCAGGCGCGCTTCGGCGCCATGCTGGATGGCGAGGCCGAGGCCGCCTGTGCCGACATGGCGCCCATGCTGAAGGGCCTGTCGCGTGAGCGGGTGGCCATGGAACTGCTGACCCTGCTCGCCCTGCCCAGCCCGTTCGATACCGTGGCGCGCATGTTCGAGCGTGGGGTGCTGCCGGTGGTGCTGCCCGAAGTCGATGCCGCGGGGATCGCCGCGCTGGGGGCGCTGCTGGCGGCAGAGGCAGACTGTGATATCGCGCCCGCCGCGATCCGTCGCCTCGCCGCGCTGCTGCCCGCCGATCCGCGCCTGGCCGATCAGGTGGCAGCGCGGCTGCGGCTCTCCACGGCGCAGCGCAAGCACCTCGTGCGCCTCGCCCGGCGGCTGGCAGGCGGCGAACAAGCGCGCGCGCTGGCCTATGCCGAAGGCCGCGCCGTGGCGACTGACCTGCTGCTGCTGGCTAGGCGCAATCCGGTGGACATCGGCCCCGATCCGCTGCCCATGTTCCCGCTCAAGGGCGGCCAGGTGGTCGCGCGCGGGGTGGGTGCCGGGCCGGAAGTCGCGCGCGTGCTGCAAGCGGTCGAGGCGCGCTGGATTGCCGAACAGTTCCCCGGCGAGGAACGCGTCGCGCAATTGCTCGATGAAGCCCTGCGCGGCTAGGCGAACCGGAAAAAGTCGAGATCAAGGGTTGAAATTGCCCCTCCGGCTGGTGCAGGTGAGGTTCAGATGCCGCCGTTAGGGTGGCTCTGTAGCGGGTTCGGGTGCGCTTTGCGCCTGCTGTGTCTGCCCTTTGGCTTGCCGCCCCGCTGGTCATTTTCCGGCCTCCTGTCGGATCAAGTGCAACCCCGGCTCGCGCCCCGCGCCTGCCGGATGGAAGAGGAATTACACATGAAGCGTTTCGCCCTTTCGGTCGCAGCCCTGGCGGCTTTCGTCTCTGCACCTGCCCTGGCGCAGGACGCCGGAGCCACCGTGCTCGGCAATGACGGCCAGGCCATCGGCACGGTCAATTCGAACGATGGCACCACCGTGCTGCTGGCAGTGGGCGAATACGAACTGGCGATCCCCACCGAACTGTTCGGCACCAGCGACGCCGGCCCCACGCTCAACATCACCCGCGCCCAGCTGGTGGAAATGCACGAAGCGCAGCTGGCCGAAGCCGCCGCCGCGCTGGAAGCCGCGCTGGTCGAAGGCACCGCCGTGGTGACGGCCGATCCGCAGGCGCTGGGCACGATCTCCAGCATCGACGGCGAGAACGTGATCATTACCCGCGCCGACGAAAGCCTGGTGGCCCTGCCCAAGACCATCTTCGCGCTCGACGCCAGCGGCAACCTGGTCGCGCTGGTGCTGATGGCTGACCTGGAGGCTGCGCTCGCCGCACAGGGCGGTTAAGGGGTAGATCCTCCCCCTCAAACGGGGGAGGATTCCTAGAACCGGTTATCCTTCGGGAAACCCGTCGGCGGCAGACGGCCCGCCGCGCCGCGCGCCACCTTCCACATGCCGATTTCCGTCTCGGTGCGGGTGCGGCCGGTATCGCCGCCCATGGCCCAGCTGAGGCCATCGGCCAGGGTGAAGGTGGTGGCGTCGGACAGCCCGCCGTCGCGATAGCGTTGCAGGGTGACGCCCTGCCCGCGGCTCATCAGCGGCATTTCCTCCAGCGCGAAGACCACCAGCTTGCGGTTCTCGCCCACCACGGCGACATGGTCGTGCGCAGGAGCGATCGGGCGGGCAACGTTGAGCTTCTGGCCGTCCTTGAGGTTCACCACCTGCCGCCCCTTGCGGGTTTCGGCAAGCAGTTCGTCGGTCACCGCGACGAAGCCCTTGCCCAGCGTCGAGGCGAGCAGCACCTGCTTGCCCGCCTCATGCACGATCACCGCGATGATCTGCGCCCCGGCGTCGATATCCAGCGTGTTGCGCAAGGGTTCGCCAAAGCCGCGCGCGCCGGGCAGCTTGTCGGCGCCCACGGTGAAGAAGCGCCCGTCATCCGCGGCCAGCAGCAGCTTGTCGGTGGTCTGGCAATGGACCGCGAACGAGGGGCCATCGCCTTCCTTGTACTTGAAATCGCCGCAGCCATCCGCGCCCAGATCGACATGGCCCTTCGCCGCGCGCACCCAGCCCTTCTGGCTGAGGACAACAGTGACGGGTTCCTTCTCGATCATGGCATCGGGATTGAATTCCACCGTCGGCGCGGCCTCGGCAATCGTGGTGCGGCGCGCGCCGATCAGCGTATCCTCGGCATATTCCTTGCGCAGCGCCATCATGTCGCGCCTCAGCCGGGTGCGCTGGCGGGCCGGGCTTTCGAGCAGCTTCTGCAACTCGTCCTGTTCGGCCAGCAGATTATCCTTCTCCTGCCGCAGCTCCATTTCCTCCAGCTTGCGCAAGCTGCGCAGCCGCATGTTGAGGATGGCCTCGGTCTGCCGGTCGGTGATGCCGAATTCGGCCATCATCACCGGCTTGGGCTCGTCCTCGGTACGGATGATCTCGATCACCCGGTCGAGGTTGAGGTAAGCGACGATGTAGCCTTCCACCAGTTCCAGCCGCGAAGCGATCTGGCCCAGCCGGTGCTGGGTGCGCCGCTGGAGAATGTCGATCTGGTGGGTGACCCAGTTGAGCAGCAGCTCCTTCAGCCCCATCACCATCGGCGTGCGCGTGTGATCGAGCACGTTCAGGTTGAGGCCGAAGCGGGTTTCGAGATCGGTCAGCTTGTAGACCGATTCCTTCAGCAGTTCGGGATCGACGTTTCGGCTCTTGGGCACCAGCACCAGCCGCACCTGCTCGTCACTCTCGTCGCGCACGTCTTCGAGGATGGGCAGCTTCTTGTCGGCAATGGCCTGGGCGATCTGTTCGATCAGCTTGCCCTTGGGCACCTGGTAGGGGATTTCGGAGATAACCAGCTGGTATCCCCCGCCCTTCAGCCGTTCGATCCCGGCTTCGCGATCCGCCTCATTCTCCGCCTCCGCCGCGTGGAAGCGCCCGCGCACGCGGAATGAACCGCGCCCGGTTTCATAGGCGTGGCTGATCGCCTCGGCGCTGTCCACCACCAGCCCGCCGGTGGCGAAATCCGGCCCCTTGAACACGCTCATCAGCTCGGCGTGGGTGACGTCCTTGTTGAACAGCACCATTTCCGCCGCGTCGAGCACTTCGGCCACATTGTGGCTGGGGATGGAGGTGGCCATGCCCACCGCGATGCCGCTCGCGCCGTTCGCCAGCAGGTTGGGGAACAGGCCGGGGAACAGCGAGGGTTCCTCGTCCTCGTTGTTGTAGGTGGGGACGAAGTCGACCGTGCCTTCGTCCAGCCCGGCCATCAGGTGCATGGCGGTGCGCGTCAGGCGACATTCGGTGTAGCGGTAGGCGGCAGCGTTATCGCCGTCGATGTTGCCGA
>JAGREI010000119.1 GCA_020446625.1 Erythrobacter sp. | reverse complement strand
ATCCTGTCGGGTGCGCCAGTTTTTCCCCCAGGTTCAAGCGTCACCGCCTGTCGGAGCCGATGGCGCGGCGCCCGCGCTCAGCCGCGCAGGATGCAGCGGAAGCCGATGTGGCTGGTGGAGGTGTCGAGCGCCTGGCCTTGGCGGGCGGCGGGACGATAGCGCTGGCAATAGCTTTCCGCGCAGAGGTGCGATCCGCCCTTGATCACCCGGCGGGCGATCTTCGACTGCGGCATACACGGATCGAAGCTGTCCGCCTTGCGCCCGCCGCGCGGGTTGGCGATGGTGCAGCAGGCGCCGGGTTTCGCCTTCGCGACGGCCCTGGGCAAGGCGTACCAGTCTGTGGTCCATTCCCAGACGTTGCCGATCATGTCCCACACGCCATAGTCGTTGGGCGGATAGTGGCGCACGGGCGAGGTGCGTTCCCAGCCGTCTTCCAGCGTATTCTCGCAAGGGAACTGCCCTTGCCAGAAATTCGCCAGCATCTGTCCGCCGGGTGCCAGCTCGTCACCCCAGGCGAATTCGCGGCCCTCGTGCCCGCCGCGCGCGGCGAATTCGAACTCGGCCTCGGTCGGCAGTGCCTTGCCGGCCCATTCGGCATAGGCGAGCGCATCGCCGTAGGCGACCTGCACCACCGGATGATCTTCCAGCCCGTCGATCGAGCTGCCGGGGCCGGTGGGGTGGCGCCAGTCGGCGCCCAGGCAGAACTCCCACCATTGCGAGAAATCGTCGAGCCGCACCGGTTGCGGCGTGCGCCGGAACACCAGCGATCCGGGCTGGGCCAGCGCCGGGTCCATGCCGGGATAGTCCGCCGGATCGGGCGCGATCTCGGCCAGGGTCACATGCCCGGTGGCGGCGACGAAATCGGCAAACTGGCGATTGGTGACGGGCGTGGGATCGATCCAGAAGCGATCCAGCTTCACGCGCCGCAGCGGCCTTTCCTCGGGATAGAACGCTTCCGAGCCCATGGTGAACACGCCGCCGGGAATGGCGATCATGCCTTCGGTGGAAGGCTTGCCTTTGCGGTGCGGGCGCATTGTCAGGGTTCGCTCAGAAGCGATCGAGGTCGTTGGCCATGGTCACCGGCCCAGCATAGACGCTGCGGATGTCGCGTACATAGGCTTCGCGATCGGCAGCATCCTCGGGCGAAGGGACGAAGTGCGTCAGCACCACAGCGCCCACTCCGGCAGCGGCGGCCATGCGCCCGATCTCGGCGGGTTCGAGGTGGTTGCGGCGCATCCCCGCGATGATCGACTGGCGCACGGCGTCGGGCGCGCCGGCGGCGGTGCGGGTAAGCAGGGCGGCGATGGCCTCCGCCTCCACCACTTCGGTCACCAGCAGGTCAGCCCCCTGCATGAACCGGGCGAGCCGCGGCGAAGGGCCGGAATCGCCGGTGAAGACGATGGTGCGCCCGCCCGCTTCCACGCGGTAGGCCACGGCATCGGGCATGTGGTCGAGCGGCACCGAGGGCGGCAGCTGGTAATGGTCGACACCGATGGCACTGACGCGCACGTTCTCGTCCTCGTATACCAGCACCGGCTCCTGCAAGGCAAAGGGCAGGTCGGCGGCGGACACCATGTCGCGCAGCGGCGGCTTGGCCGGGCCGCCGGTGGGGAAGCCCGCCAGCAGGGTGGGCGCATTGGCATCGGCCAGGCCCAGCACCAGGTGGCTGGTGCCTTCCGGCCCGAACACCGGCAGCACGCCCTGCCCGAAGGTCCAGTGCGTCACCAGGACCGGGCCGAGGTCGGCATTGTGATCGAGGTGGTGGTGGCTGAGGAAAACGGCGCGCACATGGTTCTCGTCCAGCCCGGCCATGGCCATCTGCCGCTGCACCCCGTTGCCCACGTCGAACAGGTAGACGGCATCGCCCACCACCAGCGCATTGGCGATCTGCGAGCGGTGGACCTGCACCGCGGGGCCGCCGCTGGTGCCAAGCGTGATCCATTGCGCGGTCGGGGCGGCAGCGGTGACGGTGGGGGCTTCCTGCGCCGAAACGGTGGCGCAACTGGCAAGCGTGATGGCGGCCGCAGCGGTCAGCACGGCATTGCGGATCGTGGCAAAGGCGAAAGTCATCGGGTGGGCAATTCTCAATAGGGGGCTTGCAGATAGGACAGCGCCATCAGGCCGAGTTCGTTCTTCAACTCGTCGAAGGGCTGGATGAAGGCCGGCACGCCCAGCGTGTTCAGGCCCAGCTGGCGCGCGTAGGTGGAATAGATGATCTGGAACACGGTCTTCACCTTGCGTTCCGGGTCAGGCCCGCCGATCTCGTTGCGGAACGAGAGGAAGGCGGCCGATGCCATCCGCTGGCCGTTGGATGCCGCTTCCTGTCCGCCCTGCTGCAATTCGGGGCGATCCGGCGCGCGCTTCATGTAGCTGCGCAGCAGCGGGCCATTGTCATCGAGGAAATCGCCCATCGCCCGGGCATAGGCGATGGTGAAGGTTTCGAGGTTGTTGCACTGCTGGAGCAGCGTGCCGACCATCGCCCGTTCGCGGCCCAGGAACTGGTGCACCGCCGCCAGGTGGCTGGCATCGAGCAAGGCGTCCTTGTTCCTGAACCGGAAGGTGATCGAACCTACTGAAATACCTGCGCGTTGCGCCACGTCGGCCAGGGTGAAGCAATCGCGCCCGCGCTCGATTTCCAGCGCGATCGTCGCATCCAGCATGCGCTGGAGCGATTCCTTGCTCCGCTCCTGCTTGGGGCTCGATTGCAGCACGACGTCGGGAATCGCGGCATCGCGCGCCCGGCCCCTTTTTGTCGCGGAATTGTCCATGGCGCGGTTCTTCACCAGAGGTTCCCTTCAAGGTCAATACCGGAATATCAGTGCCAAAAAATTTTAGAACGAAACGATCGCGCACCGCAGCGCCCGCAGAAATTGCGGATAATACAAAATTGAAAACGCCGCTTGCATTAGAAGATGCGTTCTAATATTGGATGAGTCGACCGGGCAGGCATCGATCCTGCCCTGCGTGTACCCATGGGGGAGGAAAATGATGAAGTTTCGCGCTTGCCTGCTGGCGGCTGTTGCCAGCCCCGCTTTTTTCGCCGCGCCCGCCCTGGCGCAGGATGATCCCGCCACGGACGAAGGCGACAACACCATCTTCGTGACCTCGCAACGCTATGAACAGAGCGTGCAGGAAGTGCCGATTCCGGTGACCGTGGTCTCCGCCGACCAGTTGGAAGCGCAGGGCGTGCAGGAGATCAACGATCTCGGCCGCACGGTTTCCTCGCTCAAGCTGGCGGAAAACCCCGGCGGTTCGGGCGGCGGCGGCTATATCCGCGGCGTCGGCACCTTCTCGCGTTCGCGCGCCGCCGAACCTTCGGTGGGTATCGTGGTCGACGGCGTGGTGCAGGGCCTGACCAACATCCGCAACCTGTCCGACATCCAGCGCGTCGAAGTGCTGCGCGGGCCGCA
>JAGREI010000118.1 GCA_020446625.1 Erythrobacter sp. | reverse complement strand
ATCGTCTATTCCAAGAACGAGCACGAAACCGGCGACGAATGGGTCATCATGCAGATGATGTATTCGGACAATTACGTGCGGCAGGACGGACGCTGGTACTTCCAGCGGCGGCTGCCGCTCTACTGGTACGCGACCGACCTCAACAAGCCGCCGATTGGCCCGGCCAAGATGCGCTGGCCCGATACCCAGCCAGTGGAAGGCAACTTTCACAAGCTGTTCCCCAGCTTCGACGAATTCTGGGCGCGCTCGGGCGATCATGGCGGGCCGGTGGCCGAACCCGCGCCGCTGGAGAAATTCCTCGAGACCATGCAGCGCGGCCATCAGCCGCCCAAGGTCCAGGTTCGGGCGACGGAGCAGCCATGAGCCTTCTTGCCGCCGAAAGGTTCACGGGAAGCTGGGAACTGGCAACCTTCACCCGCACCAGCGCAGACGGCGCGGTTGACTGCCCGCTGGGCGCTGCCCCCGCAGGGCTGATCTCCTACACCGCAGACGCCACGGTCGCCGTGCAATTGTTCGCCACCGACGGCCAGCCGGGACGACTGATGCCCTCCGCCTCGGCCTATTACGGCAGCTTTGCCGTGGACGAAGCGAAGGGCGAAGTGATCCACCACATCGAACAGGCTTCCAACGACTGGCTGCGCGCCACCCGGCAGGTGCGACAATACCGCTTCGATGACGACCGGCTGACGCTGTCTGCCACGGTCGACGGGGAACTGCTGGAACTGGTGTGGCAGCGCCGGAAAGTTCCCGCATGACCGGCATGGTGCCGTCGGCTGGCGAGCCGATCACCCAGTGGGGCCTCGCCATCGACGCTCCGCTGCAACTGGCTGATCCCGACTCCCACGACTGGAGCGGCGAGGCGGACATGGTCGTCGTCGGGCTGGGTGGAGCGGGGATTGCAGCGGCGCTGCAAGGGCTTGAAGAGGGCCTGAGCGTGATCGCACTCGACCAGTACGAGGGCGGCGGTTCATCGGCCGCGAACGGCGGGGTGTTCTATGCCGGGGGCGGCACCGCGATCCAGCGCGAGGCCGGGGTGAAGGACGATCCCGAAGCCATGTTCGCCTATCTCAAGCACGAGACCCGCGACGTGGTATCGGACGCCACCTTGCGCGACTTCTGCCAGGGCAGCGCGGCAACGCTGGAATGGCTGCGCAGCCACGGCGCGCCGTTCGAGGCGAGTTATCATCCGGGCAAGACTTCCTACCCGCCGATCGACAAGTTCCTCTACCACCCCGACAGCAGCCTTTCCGCCCCGTTCCGCGACCTCACCCCGCCCGCCGCGCGCGGCCACCGGGTGCGCCATCGCAACGGCAAGAAGCCCTGGGGCATCGGCGCGGGGCTGTACAACCCGCTGCGCGCGGCGGCCTTGGCCAGGGGCATGGTGTTCCACCCGCAGGCCGAGGCGCGGCAACTGGCGACCGATGCCAATGGCCGCGTGATCGGCGTGCGCGTGCTGCGATTCACTGATGAGGCCACGCGACGCAAGCACGCCCGGCTGATGGCGCGGGCCAGCGGCTGGATGGCCATGCTGCCCGGCACCTTCCCCGGTTCGCGGCTGACCATGGCCATGGGCTACCGGCTGCTGGCCAAGGCCCGCGCGCTGGAGGCCACAGCGCGCCGCAGCGAGTGGATCCGCGCGCGCAAGGGCCTGGTGCTGAGCGCGGGCGGCTTCATCTGCAATCCCGCCATGGTCAGTCATTTCGCCCCTGCCTATGCCCCCGGCCTGCCCAACGGCACGCTGGGCGACAACGGCAGCGG
>JAGREI010000117.1 GCA_020446625.1 Erythrobacter sp. | reverse complement strand
GATGATGGCTTCGATCTTTTTCACGATTACCCTGTCGATCCGCCGCGCCGCACGGGGGTGTGCGACCCGGCCCCTTTTTCCAATGGCATTACCCGACCTGCTGGGTTCAAGAATCATGCCAGTTTGCGCTGCAACATGACTAGACAATCACGCGCGGCAGCGAAAGGGCGGAATCGCAAGATTGGCAGGGCCAATGCGGTTGCCGACGTAATCAAATTGCGCGAAATGGCGCGCCGCGATGGCGCGGCTTTGGGCATGGCTGCTTAAAGATTGGGCATTGCCCGGCGCGTGATCAGAGGCGCGCGATCAGAGTCGCAGCCCGGCCATGGGGTCGCAGCCCGCCATCAGGTTGAGGCTCTGCACCGCCGCGCCGCTGGCGCCCTTGCCCAGGTTGTCGAGCACCGCCACCAGCCGCGCGGCTGTTCCTGCCGCATCGGCAAACACGTAGAGGTCGAGCCGGTCGGTGGGCGGGCTGTCGCGGTGTAGCAGCAGTTCGCTCACCGGGCTGTCGTCGTGAACGTGCACCAGCGGGCTGTTGGCATAGTAGGCGGCCAGCGTGCTGCGCAGTTCGTCGGGCGGGGATGCGCTGCGCATGGCGGCCACCGGCAGCGGCACTTCCACCACCATGCCGCGGAAGGCAGGCACCACGGCGGGCGCGAACACCGGCGGATGCACCAGGCCGGCCTTGGACTGCATTTCGGCCAGGTGCTTGTGATCGAGCGACAGGCCATAGGAGCGGAGGGCGATGTCCGCGCCTTCACCCTCGAACCGCGCGATCAGGCCCTTGCCGCCGCCCGAATAGCCGGACACCGCGTTGACCGTGTAGGGCCAGTCGCGCGGCAGCAGCCTTTCGCGCACCAGCGGCGCCACCAAGGCCAGGAAGCCGGTGGGATAGCAGCCGGGGTTGGATACCCGCTCCGCCCCCGCCACCACGCTTTCGCCCACCAGTTCGGGAAAGCCGTAGATCCAGCCCGGCGCCGTGCGATGCGCGGTGCTGGCGTCGATCACGCGGGTCTTCGATGCCGGGTCGATCATGGCCACGGCTTCGCGCGCGGCATCGTCGGGAAGGCACAGGATCACGAAATCGGCAAAGTTCAGCGCGGTCCGGCGGCAGTCGGGATCCTTGCGCTCGCCATCGTTGAGGCGAACCAGCTCGAATTCGCTGCGGCCTTCCAGCCGGTCCGCGATTTCGAGCCCGGTTGTCCCCGCGCCGCCGTCGATGAACAGGTTGTATGCCATGTCAGCCCGCCACCGGTTCAAGCCGGTCGAGGTGGACATAGCCCACCGGGCCGTGGAGCGAGAGGCAGCCCCAGGCATATTCGCGAGTCACGTCGAGCACTTCGAAGCTGTCGCCAGCGGCCAGCGCGCACAGTTCCTCCGCCCCTTCGTGCGGTTCGGCCAGCACCACGGCACCGCCGGGCATCACCCCGCGCGGCTGCGGCACGGCGTAGTGCGGCACGAAGTGCTTGCCCGCCAGGCCGATGTGCGCAAGGTCGCCGCGCAGCGGGACCGTGCGCGGATCGGGGCGCGCCACGGGGCCAGAGAGCGCGAACGGCCCCTGCGGATGCGCATCAATGGTGTGGTCCTGGCTCAAGCCCCGCTCACTCGTATCTCGAATTGGCAATCAGGCGCGCGCTTAGACGCACCACGGCGCGGCTGCAACCATGCCACGCAAAGCCGGTCGATCAACCGTAGCGCCCGCGCAACATGTGGAAGGCCGCGCGCAGCCCCAGCGCCGCGCCGCCCTTGGGCCGACCGGGCTTGGCCACCGGCCGCCAGGCGAAGGTATCGAAGTGCGCCCAGTCCACGCCCGCACCCACGAACCGGTCGAGGAAGCTGGCTGCCACGCTGGCCCCGGCAAAGCCGTTGGTATTGGTATTGTTGAGATCGGCAATGTCGGACTTCAGCCATTCGGCATAGGGATCCCACAAGGGCAGCCGCCAGGGCATGTCGTCGTGCGCCTTGCCTGCTTCCAGCAAGTGTTCGGCGGTCTGGTCGCGGCGGGTGAACAGGGCGGGCAGGTCCGGCCCCACGGCCACCCGCGCCGCGCCGGTAAGGGTGGCGAAGTCGATCACCAGGTCAGGCTCGTGCTCGCTGGCCAGCGCCAGTGCGTCGCCCAGTACCAACCGCCCTTCGGCATCGGTATTGCCGATTTCCACGGTCAGCCCCTTGCGGCTGGCCAGCACGTCGCCGGGACGGAAAGCATTGCCCGCGATGGCGTTCTCCACCGCCGGGACAATGCAGTGCAGGTGCACCTTCAGGTCTGCCACCATGATCAGTTCGGCCAGGGCCAGCGCGTGCGCCGCGCCGCCCATGTCCTTCTTCATCAACAGCATTCCGCTGGCGGGCTTGATGTCGAGCCCGCCCGAATCGAAGCACACTCCCTTGCCCACCACGGCCAGGCGCGGATGCTTGGCACTGCCCCATTCGATCTCGATCAGCCGCGGCGCATGGTTGCGCGCGGCGGCGCGGCCCACGGCGTGGACCATGGGAAAGCCCTTTTCCAGCGCATCGCCGCGAGTAACGGTCAGCTTGCCCTTGTGCGCCTTGGCGATCCGTTCGGCCTCGGCCTCCAGCGCGGCTGGCCCCATGTCCTCTGCCGGAGTGTTGACCAGGTCGGCCACCAGCGCGCAGGCGCGTGCCTCCGCGCTCACCAGCGGCACGCGGGCCACGTCCTCGGTCAGCAGCACGCGCGGGCCTTCGGGCTCCTTCTCCGCGCGATAGCGGGTGAAGCGGTACTGCGCGCTCTGCCAGCCGAACAGCGCCGGGCCGGGACGCACATTGGCCAGGCGATAGGTGCCGCCGGGCAGCACTTCGGCCAGCTTGGCGAGGCACCAGCTGGAAAGATCGTCGGGATTGGCGACCCCGCCGACCGCGAACCAGCCCTCCCCATCGGGCACGATGCCGACCTGGTAGCCGCCGCCGGTGAACTTCTGCGCCATCAGCGTGGCGCGCTGCGGGCCGCTCAATCCCTTGGCGAAACTTTCGAACCCGTCACTGTTGACCAGGTGGATGGCGATGGCGTCCTGCCCGCGGTCGGGCTGGACCAGGTCTGCTGCGATGCTCATGCAATTCCGCTTGCCGTTTTCGCTCGCGTTTGGAAAGTGCGCATCGTGATGAGGCTTCGATTCACTGCGGTCGCGATTCCGGCTCTGCTGCTGGCCCCCCTGCTGGCGGGGTGCGATCTGCTGTCTCCCACGCCCGCCCCCACGCCGACCCTTACGCCCACGCCCAGCGCCACCGACGGGGCCACCACTGCGCCGGTGGGCGGAGCGCGGCAGGTGTCCGAACAGACCGACCTGTTCGTGTTCGCCTTCTCCTATCCGCAGGCGGCGGGCGAGGTGGAACCGCTGGCGCGCTGGCTCGATGCGCGGCTGGATCGCGAACGCAACCGCCTGGCCACGGTGGCCGACCAGGGCCGCACCGAAGCGCGCGACAACGGTTTCCCGTTCAACACCTATGCCAGCGAAACCGCCTGGGAAGTGGTGGCTAACCTGCCCGACTGGCTGAGCCTGTCGGCCGAGCTTTCCACCTACGAAGGCGGGGCGCACCCCAATTACAGCTTCGACACCATAGTGTGGGACAAGGCGCGTGACCGGGCGCTGGAACCGATCGCCTTCTTCACTTCGCCCGATGCGCTCGACCGGGCAATGGGCAGCGAACTGTGCGACGCGCTCAATGCCGAACGGGCGCAGCGGCGCGGGGAGCCGGTGGAAGAGGGATCGGACGATCCCTTCGACGGCTGCATCAAGCCCGACGAGGGCAACCTGCTGCTGGGATCGAGCAACGGCCAGAGCTTCGATCGCATCGGCATCCAGATCGCGCCGTACCTGGCCGGTCCCTATGCCGAGGGCAGCTACGAATTCACCTTCCCGGTGACGCCCGCGATCCTCGACGTGGTGCGCGAGGAATATCGCCCGGCCTTCGCGGTGGCTCGCAATTGAGCGCGTTTGCGCCTACATGGCCAGCATGACCGAATACCAGCACGTAACCGAAGACATGTCCGTCTATCGCGACGGCACCATCAAGCTGCACGGCCCCGAAGGGTTCGAAGGGATGCGCAAGGCGGGCCTGCTCGCGGCGCAGATCCTCGACGAATTGACCACGCGGGTGGAACCCGGCGTCACTACCGAGGAACTGGACAAGGTAGTGCGCGAGATGACGCTGGATGGCGGCGCGGTGCCGGCCACCATGGGCTATCGCGGCTATACCCATTCGTGCTGTATCTCCATCAACCACGTCGTCTGCCACGGCATCCCGTCGGACAAGCGGCTGAAGGACGGCGACATCGTCAACATCGACGTGACCCCGCTGCTCGACGGCTGGCACGGCGATACCAGCCGCA
>JAGREI010000116.1 GCA_020446625.1 Erythrobacter sp. | reverse complement strand
CCCGGAAGCTGGTTCCGGGTGGGAGCGGCGCAGTTAGCAGCGAGTCCTGCACCCCGCAAGGGCTAAATTGCGCCTCCCCGCTAATGCTTGCCAGCCTGCCCCTTTACTCTTCACAATGGGCCGAAAGTCGCCACATGGGCGGCTCCACACATTGGTACGCAGCAGGAGCTTGACCTTGGCCAGCATGGGACTGAACCTCGACGAACAGAAGGCGGTGGACCGCTTCCGCAAGACCGTGGTCGACCCCAGCCAGACCAAGCTGGTGGTGGTGGATTTCTGGGCCGAATGGTGCGGGCCTTGCAAGGCGCTGGCCCCGGTGATCGAGAAGGTCTGCGCCGAATATGCCGACAAGGGCGTGGTGCTGGCCAAGATCAACGTCGACGAGGAACGCTTCATCGCCGCCCAGTTCCAGATCCAGTCGATCCCCACGGTCTATGCCATGTTCCGCGGCCAGCCGGTGGCCGACCTTACGCCGATGCGCAGCGAATCGCAGCTGAAGGATGCGCTCGACCAGATCCTGTCGCAATTGCCGGTGGAAGCGGGCGATGCGGGTGCGGGCCAACCGGACATTGCCCAGCTGGTGGCCATGGGCGAGGAAGTGCTGGCAGGCGGCGATGGCGAGCGCGCCGCCGCCATCTTCATGCAAATCGCGGAAATGGCGCCCGACAAGGCCGAGGTACAGGCGGGGCTGATCCGCGCGCTGCTGGCCGCCGGTCACGCCGATGCCGCGCGCGACGCCTTTGCCGCGCTGCCGCCCGCATTGCAGGCCGATCCGCTGGTGGCGCAGGCCCATGCCGCGCTCGACCTTGCCGCCTCGCAGGTCGATGACAGCGAACTTGCCGTGCTGCGTGCCGCCGCCGCCGAACGGCCGACGGACATGGAAGCCCAGTTGGCCTTTGCCGAGGCTGCCTTTGCCGCAGGCGATCGCGATGCCGCTGCCGAAACCTTGCTCGGCGCGATCGGGCGCGATCCCGCCTGGAACGAAGGCGCGGCCAAGTCCACGCTGCTCAAGATGTTCGAAGCCGTCGGGATGGAAGACCCGTGGGTGGGCGCCCAGCGCCGCAAGCTCAGCCTGCTGCTGTTCGGATGAGCCAGCGCCTGTCGATCTTTCCGCTGACGGGAGCGATCCTCTACCCCGGCCTGCAACTGCCGCTGCATATCTTCGAACCACGCTATCGCGCCATGGTGGGCGATGCCCTGGCGCGTGACCGTCGCATCGGCATGATCCAGCCGACCGATTCGATCGAAGGCGCGCCGCTCTATTCGGTGGGCTGCATGGGCAAGATCGAGGAGGTCGAGACCAGCGAAGACGGGCGCTACAACATCGTGCTGACCGGCGAGGCGCGCTTCCGCGTGCTGCGCGAACTCACCGTCACCACCCCGTTCCGCCAGGTCGAGGCCGAACTGTTCGACGAGCCCACGGGCGAACTGCTGACGCTGGGCGAACGCGCCAGCTTCGAACACGAGGCGCGCAAGTTTGCCGATTCGCAGGGCTATTCCATCGACTGGGATTCGGTGGCGCGGCTGGATGACGTGTCACTGATCAACGGCGTTTCGCAGATCGCCCCGTTCGATTCGGCGGCCAAGCAAGCGCTGCTGGAAGCCCCGACCCTGCGCGAACGCTGCGACCTCTTGGTGAGCCTGCTGGAATTCTTCGGCAAGAGCGATCCGGACGATGACCGGGTGACTCTGCAATAACGCACGTCCCCCTCCCGCAGGCGGGAGGGGTTAGGGGTGGGCCTGCGCCAAGGCCAGTTCGATTGCGCGAACGACGCTTTCAACGTCATTAAGCACGTCCGCGTTGTCGAAGTGCAGCACGCGAAAGCCCAGGTCGGCTAGGTGCCGGTCGCGACTGGCATCCTTTTCCGGTTGCACGTCGTGCGAAAATCCGTCCAGCTCGACAATCAGTCTGTGCGAGCGGCACAGGAAATCCGCAAAATAAGGGCCGACCGGCATCTGCCGCGAGAATTTCGCTCCCAGCTGGCTGCGTGAAAGGAAGCGCCACAGGTGCCGTTCGGCTGGCGTCGCTGCGCGGCGGAGCTTTTTCGCGCGAGCGGTGTCGCGATTAGCGAACTTGCGCACTGGCCCACCCCCGGCCCCTCCCGCCTGCGGGAGGGGAGGATGGGCGCCATCACTCACAACCCGAAGTTACCCTTCAGCCCGTCGATCACGTACTGCGCCGCCAGGGCCGCCAGCAGCACGCCCAGCAGGCGGGTAATCACTGCTTCCACGCGCGCGCCGAACAGTTTCATCAGCGGGCTGGCGGCAATCAACGCCAGCAGCGTGAGCACCATCACCGCCAGCAGCGCACCCAGCACCACCAGCGTCTCGTATGGTCCCTCGGCTTCGTTCTGCAACAGCATCACCGCCGCGATCGCGCCCGGCCCGGCCAGCATCGGCATGGCCATGGGGAAGACCGAAACGTCCTCGATCTCGGGCGAATGGGCGACCTTTTCGGCGCGTTCCTCGCGCCGCTGGGTGCGCTTTTCGAACACCATGTCGAGCGCGATCAGGAACAGCATCACGCCGCCCGCGATGCGGAAGCTGTCGAGTTCGATGTGCAGCGCGCCCAGCAAGTCCTGCCCGAACAGCGCGAAGACCAGCAGGATCACCGTGGCAATGGTGCATGCGCGGATCGCCATGTGGCGCGATTGCGCCGGGCTCGCGCCCTTGGTGAGGCCCGCGTAGATCGGCGCGCAGCCGGGCGGGTCGATCACCACGAACAGCGTGATGAAGGCGGACAGGAACAGTTCGATCATGGCCTGTTGCCCCGCCTATTGCCCTGCCGGAATGATCAGCGACACCGCTTCCTGCGCTGCGCCGTCGCGCACCCAGACCACGCGCACCTGGCGGCGGCCATCGGCCATGTAGTAGCGGTGCCAGCTGAACGACCCGTCCGCCGAATCTCCGCCGTCGCTTTGCGCACTGGCAATCATGGCGAGCGGGATCTGCGGGTAGGGTTCGCCCTGGCGCGGGCAATCGGCAATCCGCCCTTCGAGCGCGGTCAGCCCCGGCACCACGATGGCATCTTCGGGCAGTTCCTCGCGCGGCTGCGGCACCGGCTGCGGATCGTCCACGGTGCCGGTGTCGTAGATGTAGCGGTACGAATTGTCCGACTGAAGCTGCCAGATCGTCACATAGTCACCCACCACGCCATCGGGCGTGATGAAGCGGCCGAGCGAGGCCGCCAGCGTGCCGTCGCAGCTCGACCAGACCTTGGTCGGCGCCCAGCGGATCGTTTCGGCGGGGTCGGCGCGGCCTGCCAGCACTTCGCTTGCCGGGGCGAACCCGCCCGGCGCATCGCGCACGGCGCCCGGCGCGGCGTATTCGCGGAAGGCGGTCCACTGGCCCTGCTCGCGCGCCATCCGGGCAAAGGCGAAGTCGGCCGCAGCCACGCGGCCCGGATCACCGATGGAACCTTGCCGGGCAAGGAACTGGGTGGCCGCCGTCCGCTCGCGGTTGATGCGCTGCTGCTGCGGGCTGGTGCAGGCGGCCAGGCTGGCCACGGCGGCGAGGATGATAGTGGCGCGTGAAATCATTTCCGCGCCCTGCGCCCGCGCGCGCAGCTTGTCAAAGCCGATCAGATCAGCTGGCCATAGGCCGCGCGGGTGAGCAGCCACATCAGGATGTTGAGCCCCACGATCAGCACGATGGGCGAAAAGTCGATCGCGCCGGTATCGGGCATCCGCCGCCGGATCGGCGTCAGCACCGGATCGAGCAGCGAATTGATCGAGCGGTAGACCGCCATCATGAACTGGTTGGAAGTGTTCACCACGTTGAAGGCGAACAGCAGGCTGATCACGAACTGCGCGATCACCAGCGTCACGATCACGCTGGCAATCATCTGCAACACGCCAACCAGCGTTATCAGTCCGTTCATCGAAAATAAGTCCTTGTGCAGTGGCAGCCCCACTTGAGGCGCGACTGTATCACGCCGCTAATACGCGTCAACCGGAGTGGCTGGCGACCTGCCCGCTGGCGCTGACCAGCGTGCCCGCGCCGCGGCTGGTGAAGAATTCCAGCAGCATCGCGTGCGGCACGCGCCCGTCGAGCACCACCGCCGCCTCGCAGCCGCCTTCCACCGCGTGGACGCAGGTTTCCAGCTTGGGGATCATCCCGCCGGTGATCGTGCCGTCCTCGCGCATCCGGGCAATGTCGGCGGGACGCAGGTCGGTCAGCAGCTGGCCCTGCTTGTCGAGCACGCCCTTCACGTCGGTCAGCAGGAACAGCCGCGCCGCGCCCAGCGCCGCAGCAATCGCGCCCGCCATGGTATCGGCGTTGATGTTGTAGGTGTGGCCTTCGCCGTCAGAGGCGATGGGGGCGACGATGGGGATCATGCCCGCGCCGCTGATGGTTTCCAGCACCGAGGTATCGACCTTCTTCGGTTCGCCCACGAAGCCCAGGTCCACCGCCTGTTCGATCTGGCTGTCGGGATCCTTCACCGTGCGGGTGACCTTCTCGGCCAGCACCATCTGCCCGTCCTTGCCGGAAATGCCGATGGCCTTGCCGCCGGCCTTGTTGATCCAGCCGACCAGTTCCTTGTTGATCGCGCCCGACAGCACCATCTCGGCCACGCTGGCGGTCTGCTTGTCGGTAACGCGCAGGCCGTCGACGAACTGGCTTTCCACCCCCAGCTGCTTGAGCATGGCACCGATCTGCGGGCCGCCGCCGTGCA
>JAGREI010000115.1 GCA_020446625.1 Erythrobacter sp. | reverse complement strand
AACGTGGTCAACAACCAGTGGGCGATCTCGTCGTTCTCGGGCTTTGCCGGGGGCGAGCAGGCGACCTTCGCCGCGCGCGCCGTGGGCTATGGCATCGCCGGCCTTCGGGTCGACGGCAACGATCCGCTGGCGGTCTACGCCGCCGAACGCTGGGCGGCGGACCGGGCGCGTTCCAACGCCGGGCCGACGCTGATCGAACACTTCACCTACCGCGCCGAAGGCCACTCCACCTCCGACGATCCCAGCGCCTATCGCAGCGCGGAGGAGCGCGAGGAATGGCCGCTGGGCGATCCGATCACCCGGCTGAAGCGCCACCTGATCGCGCTGGGCGAATGGTCGAAGGAACAGCACGAGGCGATGGACGCCGAACTCGATGCCCAGGTGAAGGCCGCGCAGAAGGAAGGCGAGAAGTACGGCATCCTGGGCCACGGCCTGCACCAGCCCGACACCACCATGTTCGACGACGTGTTCGAGGTGCGCCCCTGGCACCTGGAGGAACAGTGCGCGCAGGCGGTCCACGAACGGCAGGTCAAGTATCCGGAAGGAGACGGCCAATGAGCGAGGTGACCGAAGCGGCCAGCGACCTGCGCGAAATGAACATGATCGAGGCGATCAACTCCGCGCTCGACGTGATGCTGGCCCGCGATCCCGACGTGATCCTGCTGGGCGAGGATATCGGCTATTTCGGCGGCGTGTTCCGCTGCACCGCCGGCTTGCAGGAGAAATACGGCAAGACCCGCGTGTTCGACACGCCGATTTCCGAATGCGGCATCATCGGCGTGGCGGTGGGGATGGGGGCCTATGGCCTGCGTCCGGTGCCGGAAATCCAGTTTGCCGACTATATCTACCCCGGCCTTGATCAGCTGGTGAGCGAGGCGGCGCGGCTGCGCTATCGCAGCGCGGCGGAATTCATCGCCCCGATGACCGTGCGCAGCCCCTTTGGCGGCGGCATCTTCGGCGGCCAGACCCACAGCCAGAGCCCGGAAGCGATGTTCACCCACGTTTCCGGCATCAAGACGGTGATCCCGGCAACTCCCTACGACGCCAAGGGCCTGCTGATCAGCTGCATCGAAGACAACGATCCGGTGATCTTCTTCGAACCCAAGCGCATCTACAACGGCCCCTTCGACGGCTTCTACGACAAGCCCGCGCGCACCTGGAAGGGGCGCGAGGACGCGGCTGTTCCCACGGGCCATTACAAGGTGCCGCTGGGCAAGGCGCGGATCGTGACCGAGGGTGATGCGCTGACCGTGCTCGCCTATGGCACCATGGTCCACGTGGCCGAGGCGGTGTGCCGCGAAAAGGGCGTCGATGCCGAGATTATCGACCTGCGCACGCTGGTGCCGCTGGATATCGAGACGATCGAGGCTTCGGTCGAGAAGACCGGCAAGTGCCTGATCGTCCACGAAGCCACGCGCACATCCGGCTTCGGCGCGGAACTTTCCGCGCTGGTGCAGGAACGCTGCTTCTACCACCTCGAAGCCCCGATCGAACGCGTGACCGGCTTCGACACCCCCTATCCGCACAGCCTCGAATGGGCCTATTTCCCCGGCCCGGTCCGTATCGGAGAGGCCATCGACAAGCTTCTGAGCGAGTAAGAGCCATGGCCAAGTACACCTTCAACCTGCCCGACATCGGCGAAGGCATCGCGGAAGCCGAGATCGTCGCCTGGCACGTCAAGCCGGGCGACCGCGTGGAGGAAGACGGCCAGCTGGCCGACATGATGACCGACAAGGCCACCGTCGAGATGGAAAGCCCGGTGGCGGGCGTGGTGCTCGAAGTGGCGGGCGCGGTGGGCGACGTGGTGGCCATCGGCGGAATGCTGGTGGTGATCGAGACCGAGGGGGAGGGTGAGGCCGAACCGGCACCCGCTCCGAAAGCCGAAGCGGTCGAGGAACGGATCGAGGTGGAGACGCCCGATGCCAGCGATGTGGCGGATGCGGTTGCAGCAGTTGCAGAACCCACCCCCGCTCGTGCTGAGCCGGTGTCGCTGGGCGACAGCTGCGCTTCAGAAGGCCACGCACCAGCACCCGCCGCCAAAGTCCTGGCCAGTCCCGCCGTGCGTGCCCGCGCCCGCGACCTGGGCATCGATCTTGCGCAGGTAAAGCCCGCCGAGGATGGCCGCATTCGCCACGCCGACCTCGATGCCTTCGTGTCCTACACCGGCGGCTTTTCCGCCGCTGCCCCGGCGCGCGCGGACGAGGTGATCAAGGTGATCGGCCTGCGCAAGCGCATTGCCGAGAACATGGCTGCGGCCAAGCGCCACATCCCGCATTTCACCTATGTCGAGGAATGCGACGTCACCGCGCTGGAGGATACCCGCGCGCAACTGAACAGCGCACGCGGTGATCGCCCCAAGCTGACCATGCTGCCCCTGCTGATCGCCGCGATCTGCAAGACCCTGCCGCAGTTCCCGATGATCAACGCCCGCTACGATGACGAGGCGAATGTCGTCACCCGTTACGGCGCGGTGCACCTGGGAATGGCGGCGATGACCGACAAGGGCCTGATGGTGCCGGTGATCCGCAACGCGCAGGGCCTGAACCTGTGGCAGCTGGCGCGCGAGATCGGTCGGCTGGCCGAAGCCGCGCGCAATGGCAGCGCGAAGTCGGAGGAACTGAGCGGTTCCACGCTGACAGTCACCTCGCTCGGGCCGCTGGGCGGGATTGCCTCCACGCCCGTGATCAACCGCCCCGAAGTGGCCATCATCGGTCCGAATCGGATCGTCGAGCGGCCCATGTACGTGCGCGGCGCGGACGGCGTCGAACGGATCGAGAAGCGCAAGCTGATGAACATTTCGATCAGCTGCGATCACCGCGTGGTGGACGGCTACGACGCCGCCGCTTTCGTGCAGGAAGTGAAGAAAATGATCGACGCCCCGGCGACCATTCTGGCGGGGTAAAAAGAAGCACAAAAAGCCGCTTCTGGTGTGTTGACAGCCTATCGGCACTCCACTAGACGCGCGGCTCCCAAGAGGCGCTGTAGCCGCTTAAATGCGCGGGTGTAGCTCAGTTGGTTAGAGTATCGGCCTGTCACGCCGAGGGTCGCGGGTTCGAGTCCCGTCACTCGCGCCACTTGGGACTTTTGTCTTCGGAACATCTTCCGGCAGCTTGCATGGGCCTTCGCGCTCCTGCATCGCTGTGCGGATGAGTCCCCCTTTCACCTTTCAATACGGACCGCAGGTGGTCAGCGGGATCGGCGTCAGTGCCGACCTGTCGCGCCTGCTGCCCGATGGCCCGGTGCTGTTCGTCACCGATGCCAACCTGCGCGCGCTGGGCCTGTGCCATGCGGCGCTGGCCGGACTGGCGGGTCGCGAGGTGGCGCTGTTCGACGATGTGGCCGAAGACCCGAGTGAGGAAAGCGCGCTGGCGGCGGTCGCGCTGGGCCGGCAAGCGGGTGCGCTTTCGGTGGTGGGCTTTGGCGGCGGCAGTCCGATGGACGTGGCCAAGGCGGCGGCCTACCTGCTGGGCAGCGGGGAGCAGATCGACGCGATCTACGGCGTGGGGCTGGCACAGGGGCAGGGCCTGCCGCTGGTGCTGGTCCCCACCACGGCGGGGACGGGCAGCGAAGCGACGCCGATTTCCATCCTGACCGTGGGCGAAACCAGCAAGAAGGGGATCGTCGCGCCTGCGCTCTATGCCCGCTGGGCCGTGCTCGATGCGGCGCTGACCGCCAGCCTGCCGCGCCACGTCACCGCCGCCACCGGGGTGGACGCGATGGTCCACGCGATCGAGGCTTTCACCTCGCTGCGGCTGAAGAACCCGCTGTCCGATGCGCTGGCGAAGGAGGCGTTGCGATTGCTCGCCGCCAATGTGCGCACGGCTTGCGACGATCCCGGCAACATGGCCGCGCGCGATGCCATGCTGCGCGGTTCGTACCTGGCGGGCCTGGCCTTCGCCAATGCGCCGGTGGCGGGCGTCCACGCGCTGGCTTACCCGCTGGGCGGGCATTTCCACGTGCCGCACGGGCTTTCCAACGCGCTGATGCTGCCGCACGTCCTGGCGCACAACATGCCCGCCGCGCGCGATCTCTACGCCGAACTGGCTGCGGAGATTGCGCCTGAAGGCGGCGCGCAGGGCCTGGTCGAGCACTTGCGCCAGTTGACGCTGGACATCGGCCTCAGCCCGCGCCTGTCCGACGTGGGCATCACCGCCAGCGACTGCGACCTCCTGGCGGACGAGGCGATGAAGCAGGAACGGCTGCTGGTGAACAACCCGCTGCCGATCACCCGCGCAGACGCCAAACGCATGTACGAGGCCGCGCTATGAGGAAAACCCGGTGACTCGTGAAGCCCCACGCCCGCGCTCTGCCTACCGCGCATGGTGCACGATCCCCACCCGCTGGGCCGACAACGACGTCTACGGCCACGTCAACAACGTGGTCTATTACAGCTGGTTCGACACCGCAGTGAACGCCGAACTGGTGGCGCGCGGGCTGCTGGATATCGAACACGGCGGCATGATCGGCCTGGTGGTGGAAACCCAGTGCCGCTACTTCGCCCCGGTCGCCTTCCCGCAGGTGGTGGAGGCAGGCGTGCGAGTGGCCAGGCTGGGAACATCCAGCGTGCGCTACGAAGTGGGGATTTTCGTGGCCGGCAGCGAGGAAGCGGCTGCCGAGGGGCATTTCATCCACGTCTATGTGGATCGCGAAACCCGCCGCCCAGTCGCGCTGCCGGAGGATTGGCGGAGTGAATTGGCAAGTCTGGAATAGTCAGTCCACATCCGTTCGTCCGGAGCCTGTCGAAGGACGAACGGGCTTCGGATATGGTTCGCACTGCCTAACCCCAGCGGCCGGTTTCCATCCAGATCAGGAA
>JAGREI010000114.1 GCA_020446625.1 Erythrobacter sp. | reverse complement strand
ATCGCGCTTGGCGGCTTCCTCCAGCTTGAGGAGGTGCGCATCGAGCTGCTTCTTGTTGAGCCAGCCGGTGCCGTAGATGCGCGTGAGCTGCGCGTTCTTCTGGTCGCCGCGCCAGTATGCGCCCGCAACGCGCATCAGCTTGAACGCCTGCGGGTCGAGCTTGCCGGTCGACGGCAGGTGCGGGCCGCGACACATGTCGAGCCAGTCGTCGCCCGACCAGTAGACCGTCAGTTCATCGCCCCCCTCTTCGTCGATTTGCAGTTCCTGCGCCCACTCGGCCTTGAACGTCTCGCCATCGGCCTGCCACTTGTCGATCAGCGCCTGTCGGCTCCACGCCTCGCGCTTCAAGGGTTTGTCGGCGCGGATGATCTCGCGCATCGCCTCCTCGATCGCTGGCAGGTCGTCCATGCTGAACGGCTCGCGGCTGGCAGGGGCCATCACGTCGTAATAGAAACCGTCGTCGGTTGCCGGGCCGAAGGTGATCTGCGTGCCGGGCCACAGCGCCTGCACTGCTTCGGCGAGGACGTGGGCATAGTCATGCCGGGCGAGTTCCAGCGCATCGGCCTCGTCCCGCGCGGTCACCAGCGCCAGCTCGGCATCGCCATCGAAGGGGCGATTCAAGTCACGCAGTTCGCCGTTCACACGCGCGGCCAGCGCCGCCTTGGCAAGGCCAGGGCCAATCGCCAGGGCGACATCGGCGGGGCTGCTGCCCGGCTGCATTTCGCGCACCGAACCATCGGGCAGGCTGATCTTGAGCAGTTCCGTCATCGTCTCTTCCGTAATTCCAGCGCGCGCCATGGCACAGCACGGCCCGCGCTTGAAGAGCGGCGTTGTTCGTAGTGCCGGTTTCGAGGGGACGCCGCGCCACCCGAAACCGGGTGGCAGCAGGTGCGACTAAGCCGCGACCGACCGCCCCCGGTTGCCCGAGGTGGTAGTGGTCGTGGTGGTAGTCACTTGGCTGGCCATGCAGCGCACATAGGGACGAATTGTTGCATTGTCACTAAGCCTTGGCCTCGCCATGT
This sequence comes from Erythrobacter sp., assembly GCA_020446625.1. Taxonomy (GTDB): domain Bacteria; phylum Pseudomonadota; class Alphaproteobacteria; order Sphingomonadales; family Sphingomonadaceae; genus Alteraurantiacibacter. Next base: position 4,518 of record JAGREI010000114.1, on the reverse strand, counting down.
AGGGGCGCGATGACCGAGTTTCTTGAAATCGACGGCAGGAAGATCGCCTTTGAGCACTTCTCCATCGGCCTCACAGCGTTCGTATTCTTGCCGGGATACATGTCCGACAAGGCCGGGACAAAGGCCCAGGCCGTCATGCTCGATTGCGATGTTTTGATAAGGGAATGTCTCCTGCTCGACTATTCCGGGTGCGGGGAGAGCGAAGGAGACTTTGCCGACGGCACCCTGTCGCAATGGCGTGACGAAGTGCTCGCTTTGATCGAAGCGAAGGTCAAAAGCGACAGGATCGTCCTGATCGGCTCGTCGATGGGCGGGTGGCTGATGCTGCTGGTCGGCATGGCGCTGGGTGACCGGCTGGCCGGGTTGATAGGGATTGCAGCGGCGCCAGACTTTTCGGATTGGGGATACAGTGACGAGCAGAAGGCTCGCCTTCGCGCGGGCGAGACGATTTACGAGGACAATCCCTACGGCCCTGAGCCGACGCCCACACACGCCAAGTTCTGGCAAGACGCGGAAACCCACAAGTTGCTTTCCTGCACCATTCCCATCACCTGCCCGGTGCGCCTGCTGCACGGAACCGAAGACAAGGATGTTCCGCCGGAGATTTCGCTGCGACTTGCCAAATCCTTGGCCAGTCCAGACGTTACGGTTACCATGATTGAAGGCGGCGACCATCGGCTCTCGCGCAAAGAGGATATCACGCTGTTGACGAAGATGATCGACGAATTCGACATGCTCGCCTGAGATGACTGCGTTCTCCGTCCTCGACCTCGTCCCGGTGCGCGAAGGCAGCACTGTTGCCGAAGCGATCCGCGAAGCGGGGCTCTTGGCGCAGGCCGCCGAGGCGGCAGGCTACAAGCGGTTCTGGGTGGCGGAGCACCATGGCAGCGAAGGCATTGCGGGCGGGGCGACCTCGGTCGTCATCAGCCATGTCGGCCATGTCACCCAGACGATCCGCGTGGGTTCAGGCGGGATCATGCTGCCCAACCACAACCCCTTCGTGATCGCCGAGCAGTTCGGCGCGCTCGATGCGATGTTCCCCGGCCGGATCGACCTGGGGCTGGGCCGCGCGCCCGGTGCCGCGCCGATCCTGGGGCAGGCGCTGCGCAAGGACCTGCACCGCGCTGCCGAATACTTCCCGCAGGACGTGGTCGAACTGCGCGCGCTGTTCACCGGCGATCCCGAATTGCCGATCCGCGCCACCCCTGGCTTTGGCGCGCAGGTGGAGATCTGGATGCTCGGATCGAGCCTGTTCGGCGCGCAGCTGGCCGCGCAGCTGGGCCTGCCCTATGCCTTCGCCAGCCACTTTGCCCCGCGCCATCTGGACGAGGCGCTGGCGACCTATCGCCGCCTGTTCCGCCCCACGCCCGCGCTCGACAAGCCGCACGTCATGGCCGCCATGGGCGTGATCTGCGCCGATACCGACGAAGAGGCACGCCTGCTCGCCAGCAGCCAGGACCAGTCCTTCGTCCGCCTGCGCAGCGGCGAGCCGGGCAAGCTTCCACCGCCCGTTCCCGGCTATCGCGAGAGCCTGCCCGAAACCGCGCGCGCCATGCTGGAAGGCATGGACGAAGCGCGCGCAGTCGGCTCACTCGCCACCGTGCGCAGCCGGATCGCCCGCTTCATCGAACGCACGCAGGCCGACGAGATCATCGTGGCCGGCGCCACCCACGATCCCGCCGCGCGCCGGCACTCGCTGGCGCTGACAATGGAGGCGTTACAAAATTAGTTTCTCTTGAAACATTTTTCTCGCATCTGGTAAGGAGCGAGCCTAGAGGGCGGGAACCTCCGGCAGATCGAAACGCTGGAGTCGAAAGCGCCGGAGAGGAAAGAGGCAGGCATGGCCAGGCATTCCAGGTCGGGGGGCAAGGCACCCACCGCGTTCAAGGACCTCACCCAGCAGGAACGCGCCTTCGCGCAAGTGCTGCGCCACCGCGTCACCGATTCGCTGCTGCCCGGCGAAACACCGCTCGAAGGCGAAGGGCTGGACCAGGCGCTGGCCTTCGTGCTGGAAGCCGCACGCCAGCGGGCCGACGGGGAAGCTGCCATCCTGGTGCGCTCGGATGCCGATTCCCATACCGACAATCGCCGCTTCACGCGGGTGGCGGTGATCAACAAGGACATGCCGTTCCTGGTCGATTCGATCGCCGCGACGCTGGCCGCGCGCGGCCTGTCGATCGACCTGCTGGTGCACCCCATCCTGCCGGTGCGACGCGAAGCGGGGGCGCTGGCCGCCGTGCCCGAAGGCTCCAGCAGCGGAGAGAAGAAGGAAAGCTGGGTCTACCTCGAAACCCCGCGCATCGATGCCCGTGAACGCCGCGTGCTGGAAACAGAGCTGGCCAAGGCCATGGCTGACGTGCGCGCCGCCGTGGCCGACTGGCCGCAGATGCGCAGCCTGCTGGAAGCCGACGCCGATCGCCTGGCCGACGCCGAAGGGGCCGCGCTGCTGCGCTGGCTGGCAAGCGACATGCTGACCCAGCTTGGCCACGTTACCCGCACCCGCGACGGCAAGCAGGCCGGCGCGCTGGGCATCTGCCGCAGCTCGATTCCCAGCCTGCTGGCAGAGGATGCCTGGGACAAGGCCTTCGCCTGGTTCGACGGCAAGGCCGGGGTTCCGGGCCGCGCGCCGCTGATCATCAAGGCCAACCGCCTTTCGCGCGTCCACCGCCGCGCGCCGCTGGACCTGTTCATCGTGCCGCTGCTGGAAGACGGCCGCGTCGCCGCGCTCAGCGTTCATGCGGGTATCTGGACCAGCGCCGCGCTCACCTGCCCGCCCGATATGGTGCCGGTGCTGCGCCAGCAATTGCAGGCGATCATGAGCCGGCTCGATTTCGTGCCCGGCAGCCACGACTACAAGGCGCTGGTCCATGCGCTGACGGCGCTGCCGCACGACCTGATCATCAGCTTTTCCGACGAGGACATCACCCGTGTCGCCAGCGCCATGATCAGCCTGGCCGACCGCCCGCGCCCGCGCGCCACCCTGGTCACCGCGCCGCTGGGCCGGCACCTGTTCGGCTTCGTCTGGCTGCCGCGCGACATGCTGTCCACCGCGGTGCGGCTGCAAGTGCAGGACCTGCTCGAAACGCACACCGGCGCGCGCACGCTGGACTGGAGCCTGATGGTCGAAGGCGGCAACCTTGCCTTGCTGCGCTATGTGCTGGACTTCCGCGGCAAGCCCGGCGCGCCCGATGGCGCGGCGGTGGACGCGGCGCTGTCGAACATGCTGCGCGGATGGAACGACGCGGTCGAGCACGCGCTGGCAGCGACCGAGGAACCGGGCCGCGCCGCCGCGCTTACCGCCCGCTATGCCGCCAGTTTCCCGGCCTTCTACCGCATCACCTATGGCGCGGCCGAAGCGGCGATCGACATCGGCCGCCTGCGCCAGCTGGCCACCCACGCCAGCGAGCACGGCACCGGCGAGCACAGCCAGGGTCGCGACGCGCGGCTCTATCGCAAGCCCGCCGATGCGCCCGAGCTGCTGCGGCTGAAGGTCTACCAGCACCACGGCGCGCTGCCGCTGTCGGACGCGGTTCCCGCGCTCGAGAACTTCGGTTTCCGCGTGCTGTCCGAAGTGCCGACCGCGCTCGAAGGCGAAGACGCCGGGACGATCCACGATTTCACCCTTGGCCTGCCGGTGGGCCTGCCCTGCGAGCAGGTACTCGCCCGTGCCGACGACATCGAGGCCGCCGTCAGCGGCGTGCTCAACATGCAGGCCGAGGATGACGTGTTCAACCGGCTGGTGGTGCGATCGGGGCTGGTGGCGCGCGAAGCCGACTGGTTGCGCGCCTTCTACCGCTACCTGCGGCAGTCGAACATCGCCTTCACCATCTATACCGTGGTCGATGCGCTGGCGGGCGCACCCACGGTGACGCGCGGGCTGATCGACCTGTTCGACGCCATGCACAACCCGGCAGCCAGGGGCGATCGCGCCAAGGCCGCCGAAGCCATCGACGCCGCGATCCGCGCCGGGCTGGCGCAGGTGCAGGCCATCAACGACGATCGCGTGCTGCGGCTGTACCGCGACACCATCCGCGCCGTGCTGCGCACCAATGCCTTCGCTCCGGCGGCGGCCGAGGCGCTGGCCTTCAAGTTCGATTCCGCCATGGTCCCCGGCTTGCCCAGGCCGGTGCCGTGGCGCGAGATCTTCGTCTATTCGCGCCGCGTCGAAGGCATTCACCTGCGTGCCGGGCCGGTGGCGCGCGGCGGCCTGCGCTGGTCTGACCGGCGCGACGACTTCCGCACCGAGATCCTGGGCCTGATGAAGGCGCAGAAGGTGAAGAACGCGGTGATCGTGCCCACCGGCGCCAAGGGCGGCTTCTATCCCAAGCGCCTGCCCAACCCGGCGATCGACCGCGACGCCTGGTTCACCGAGGGCAAGGAAAGCTACAAGCTGTTCATCCGCACCCTCTTGTCCATCACCGACAACTACCAGGGCGACAAGGTGGTCCACCCCGACCAGGTGGTGGTGCACGACGGCGAGGATCCCTACTTCGTGGTTGCCGCCGACAAGGGCACGGC
>JAGREI010000113.1 GCA_020446625.1 Erythrobacter sp. | reverse complement strand
GCCCAAGGTGAAGATCGAGGTCGTCGTTCCCGACAGCCTGGCCGACCAGGTGGTGGAGGCGATCGCCAATGCCGCCAAGACCGGGCGCATCGGTGACGGCAAGATCTTCGTTTCGGACATCGGCACCGCCATCCGCATTCGCACCGGCGAACAGGACGAATCGGCGCTCTAGGACATCCGGCATTCCCGCCAGAACAAGAATTTACCTCCGTACAATCCAGGAAGGACCATCATGGCCAGTGCAAAAGAAATCGTGAAGCGGATCAAGGACGAGGAGATCGAGTGGGTCGACCTTCGCTTCACCGATCCCAAGGGCAAGTGGCAGCACCTCACCATGTGTGCGGGCGTGATCGACGAGGATTCGCTCGAAGAGGGCCTGATGTTCGACGGTTCGTCGATCGAAGGCTGGAAGGCGATCAACGAGAGCGACATGATCCTCGCCCCCGATCTTTCGGAAGTGTGGATCGACCCGTTCAGCGCCACCCCGATGATGATCATCAACTGCGACATCCTCGAACCGAGCACCGGCGAAGGCTACAACCGCGATCCGCGTTCGACCGCCAAGCGCGCCGAAGCCTTCCTCAAGACCACCGGCATCGGTGACACCGTCTACGTCGGCCCCGAAGCCGAGTTCTTCATGTTCGACGACGTGCGCTTCGAAGACGGCTATGCCGGTTCGGGCTTCCAGATCGACGACATCGAACTGCCCACCAACACCGGCACCGACTACGATGGCGGCAACCTGGGCCACCGCCCGCGCGCCAAGGGCGGCTACTTCCCCGTCGCCCCGGTCGACAGCGCCGTCGACATCCGTGGCGAGATGGTTTCGACCATGCTCGAAATGGGCCTGCCCTGCGACAAGCATCACCACGAAGTGGCCGCCGCGCAGCACGAACTGGGCCTGACCTTCGGCACCCTGGTGCAGACCGCCGACCGGATGCAGATCTACAAGTACGTGGTGCACCAGGTCGCACAAGCCTACGGCAAGACCGCCACCTTCATGCCGAAGCCGATCAAGTCGGACAACGGTTCGGGCATGCACACCCACATCTCGATCTGGGAAAAGGGCAAGCCCACCTTCGCCGGTAACGGCTATGCCGGGCTGTCGGACAACTGCCTGTACTTCATCGGCGGCGTCATCAAGCACGCCAAGGCTCTGAACGCCTTCACCAACCCCACCACCAATAGCTACAAGCGGCTGGTGCCGGGTTACGAAGCGCCGGTGCTGCTGGCCTATTCGGCCCGCAACCGTTCGGCATCGTGCCGTATCCCCTATGGCTCGGGCGAGAAGGCCAAGCGCGTGGAATTCCGTTTCCCCGACGCGATGGCCAACCCCTATCTGTGCTATGCCGCGCTGCTGATGGCGGGCCTCGACGGGATCACCAACAAGATCCATCCGGGCGAAGCCATGGACAAGAACCTGTACGATCTGCCCCCGGCCGAGCTGGCCGAAGTGCCGACCGTCTGCGGTTCGCTGCGTGAAGCGCTCGACGCGCTGGCCGCCGATCACGAGTTCCTGCTGGCCGGTGACGTGTTCACCGTCGACCAGATCGAAGCCTACATGGAACTGAAGTGGCCGGAAGTGCTCCGCACCGAAACCACGCCCTGCGCGGTCGAGTTCGACATGTACTACAGCGCCTAAGCCGCACTTCGGATCGCAAGATCGCCCCTGCCGCCCTCAAGTAGCGAAGCGGTAGGGCAAACAAATTGGGCCGCTCGGGAAACCGGGCGGCCCTTTTGCTTTGCCCGCCGCTACATCACCGACTGGAAGTTGTCAGCGATCCGCGCCCAGCCCAGCGTGCCATCGGCCAGCCGCACGCGGATCCAGTCGACCGCATCCATGTCGCGCGTCACGTCGAGGCAGAACTGTTCGACTTGCAGGAAATGGTCGGGCCGGTCCGCCACCTGCCTGGCGATCAGGTAGCCTTCGCCCATGTAGGATTGCAGTTGCAGCTGCGTGCCCTGCGCCAGGGTGACTTCGCTGCCCTCGCCCATCGCATAGCCGACCGTTTCCTTGCACGAGACCGTCGCCGCCCCGAACGAGCGCACCTCGACGCGATAGTCCACCGGCTGCACAATGCGCCCGGATGGCAGGCGTCCCACCACCCGGTCAGACCCGATATCGGCCACCAGGTCCACCGCGCGTTCGGATCGCATCCCGGCTTCGATATAGTCCCAGCACATCTCGCCCTGGCACGACTGGCCGCCGACGATGAAGGGCGGCGCCACCGTAAGATCGGCCTGTTCGCCCAGGTTGCCTTCCCAGACGTAACCGCCGTCATCCAGCTTCAGCCAGCGCGATTCGCCATCGGCACCCCGCACGAAGCGCCCGACCAGTTCTGCACCGGGCAGCAGCGTGGAAATCTCCTCTGACCCGCGCGAGGTGGGATAATTTCGCTTGCGCGCGCTGCTGGTGGTGAAGCGGGTCACCTCGTCCGACAGGAAATCATCGGTATAGCTGGCGAACCATTCGGGCGGCATCGGGCCGTCGGCATCGGCTTCCGCCGCGGGTTCCGCGGCAAGTTCGGCATCGGGCTCTCCGGTGATGTAGTCCTTGCCCAGATACCAGGCCCCGGTCCCGGCGATGGCCAGCACCACCAAGGCTGCGGCGACTATCGGCCAGTTCGAGCGCCGTGGCCGCTCGTCTTCGTAGTCGGCCTCGTAATCGTCACCGCTGTCGCCCTGGGCAGCAGCAGGGGCAGCGCCGGGCCAGGCGAATGCCTCTGTCGTGGGCATGGCCGTAACGACCGCCATCGACTTGCTGGCAGGTGCGGCGGCCGGGGGCGGTTCGCTGGCGGCGACTGGCGGAGGAGGAGGTGGCGGCGGCGGAGGAGGAGGTGGCGGCGGCGGAGGAGGAGGAGGCTCTGCGGCCGGCGGCACGTCGGGCGTGACCGGCGGCTCGACCGGTGGCGGAGGAGGAGTCGGACTCGGTGGCGGGGCCGCTTCCGCTTCCATCGCCTGCGGCACCGGCGTGCCGCACTGGCCGCAGAACCGCGCCGTGGGCGTCAGTGCCGCGCCGCAGGATTCGCAAAACTTGTTCATGCCGCCCCCTATGTGCCTGTTTCCAGCAGACTAGCCTGCACCGGCGGGCGGTTGTCAAGCAGCGCGGCACGCGCGCGCTGGCACTTTCCTACAGCGCCGGGGCAGACCTAGCCCGAGCCTTGCAACGCTGTAGGAAAGGCCAATCCATGACTCGCAAATCCGTGTTCGACATCATCCGCCGCGCGCTCGGCCGCCCCATCCGGCAGGAGGAAGTCGACGCCATCGACCGGGCTATCGATTCAGGTGATTTCGCGGCCTGTGGTTTTTCCGATCAGAACAGTGTCACACCTGTCACACCTTCGCCCGCAGAGCCCCGGAAAGTGAGTGCCAGGGGCATTGCCCTGATCCAGCAGTTCGAAGGCTGCGCCAAGAGGCGCCGCGACGGCAAGGTCGAAGCCTATCCCGATCCCGGCACCGGCGGCGATCCGTGGACCATCGGCTGGGGCGCGACTGGCCCCGGCATCGGCAAGGGCACCGTGTGGACGCAGGACGCCTGCGACGCGCGGCTTGAAGCCGACTGCGAACGCTTCGCCGCCCAGGTGGCAGCCGCGCTGGGGCAGGCGCCCACCACCCAGGCGCAGTTCGATGCCCTGGTCAGCTTCCACTACAACACCGGCGCCATTGCCAGCGCCACGCTCACCCGGCTGCACAAGGCCGGCGACCACGAGGGCGCCGCGCGCGAGTTCGCCCGCTGGTGTCACGCCGGAGGGCGGGTGATGCCGGGGCTGGTGCGGCGGCGCGAAGCCGAGGCGGCGCTCTACCGCTCGCGTTAAGGCAAATGTGAGGAACCAGCAGGCACTGATGGTCGTTGTGCGGTTCGAGGAGTAACGGCAATGAAGTACCTGCTGGCAGCAGTATCCGCGCTGGCCGTGGCCGCAAGCCCGGCCCTGGCGCAAGGCAATGGCCACGGCAACAGCAACGGCAACGGGAATGGCAACCGGGGCGCCCCCGCCTCGGTCAGCGACAACCGGGGCAATGGCAATGGCAATGGCAACCGCAATGCCATGCGCGATGATCGCGGCAACGGCCAGGGTGCCGCTTCCCGCGCCGATCGGCAGGGCGGCCCGCCGCAGGCGCGCGGCAACGACGATCGCGGCGGCCCGCCCGAAGCGCGCGGGAATGGCAACGGCAACGGGAACGGCAATCGCGGCGGCCCCGCCATCGGCCGGGGCGATGACCGGCCCGGTAATGGCAACGGGAACGGCAATGCCAACGGCAATCGCGGCAATGGCAACAGTGCCGGCAACGGCCGGGGCAACAACGGCAACCAGGATCGCATCAGCGTGCGCAGCGGCGGGCTGGTGGACTTCATCGCCTATCGCGGCCCCTCGCACGGCATGGCCGACGGCTGCCCGCCGGGCCTGGCACGCAAGTACAACGGCTGTCGCCCGCCGGGCCTCGCCCGCCAGCAGGACGAGGCACGCTATCGCCGCTATTCGCCCGACTGGTGGGGCTATGGCGGCCTCTTCGGTGATCGGCGCGGCAGCTACTACTACGACGATGGTTTCCTGCTGCGGCTGGGCAGCGACGGGCGCATTTCGGGCTACATCCCGCTGCTGGGCGGGGCGCTGGCGGTGGGCCGGACCTGGCCCGACGATTACCGCTATGCGCGGATGCCGCGCTACTACGAAAGCTACTATGGCCTGGGCGGGCCGGACCGCTATCGCTATGCCGACAACGTGGTCTACCGGCTCGATCCGCAGACCACGGCGATCGTCTCGATCGCGGCCATGCTGACCGGCGACGAGTTCGTGGTGGGCCAGCCAATGCCGCGCGGCTATGACGTCTACAACGTGCCTTATGGCTATCGTGATCGCTACTATGACGGGCCGGACGCCATGTATCGCTACAACAACGGCTATGTGTACCAGGTCGACCCGGAGACGATGCTGATCGCCTCTGTCATCGAACTGGCCATCTGAGGACATGCGCATGAACCGGACCATGATCGCCCTGCTCGCCGCGCCCGCGCTGCTGCTGGCAGGCTGCGGGGACAGCAGCGAGGAAGCGACCGAAGCGCCCGTGGCGGTCAGCACGCAGACGCTGGCCGCAATGATCGCCGGAGACAGCGACATTTCCGCAGTGTCGCAGCTGCTCAGCGATGCAGGGCTGCAAGGGCTGTTCGACGGCAATGCCCCCTATACCGTGCTCGCCCCCACCAACGCCGCCTTCGCCGCCGTGGAGGAAGCCCTGCCCGGCGACGACCAGCGCGCCGCGCGGGTGGCGGTGATCCGCGAACACGTGCTGCCCGGCTACCTCACCACGGCCGACATCGAGGCCGCCGTGCGCAATGCGCCCGATGGCAGCGTGCAGATGCAGACCATGGGCGGCGCGCCGCTGACCTTCACGCTGGAGGACAACACCATCGGGGTGACTGCCGCCGATGGCTCGCACGCCCTGCTGCAAGCGGGTGAGCTGCTGGCGAGCAATGGCGTCGCCATCCGGGTCGACGGCGTGCTCAAGAACCTCGACGCTCAGTAGTCGCGGCGCACCTCGGCGGCCACCTGGTGGCGGCCCACGGTGGATACGCTGGCCAGCAGGTTGAGCCAGCCGGTCACGCGGAATTCGAGGTCAGTGGCGTTGTAACCCGCGCCATCGGTGATGATCTCGACATAAAACCGGCGACCGAAGTTCTCGCCCAGCGCCAGCGCGGTATTGCGCCCCAGCGCGGGATCGGCAGGCACCAGCCGCAGCCGGTCGAGCCCGATGCTGGAGCGCAGCCGATTGATCGGCCCCATGCCCGCCCCGCCACGCAGGCTGGCCACGGCGCTGGCCAGCTGGACTGCATCGGTGGCGGAAAGGTCGGTGATCGAGCCGCCGAACAGCAGCCGCGCCAGCAGTTCCTCCTCGGGCAGCGCCGGAGTGGAGGCGAAGATCACGTCGGGCTGGCTGGCATTGCCGCGCACGGTCACCGACACCGCCAGATCGTTGACGTCGGTTTCGGCCAGCAGGTCGATGCGCGGGTCGATCGGCACGTTCTGGTCGAAGGCGATATTGCCGCGCGTGATCGAGAAACGCGTCCCGGCGAAGGAATAGAACCCCTGCCGCGGCACAATCGACACCGATCCGCCCAGCCGGGGATCGTCGGTGGTGCCACGCAGCATCAGGTTGTCGGTGCGCCATTCGCTGTCGAGGCCCATGCCATCGACCATGATCCCGCCCGGCGCGCTGATATCGACCAGGTAGCGCCACGGCTGGCTGCTGGCGGGCGGCGGGGCGACATCGCCGGGCAGGTTGATCTCGGTCACGGCCACCTGCGGCAATTGCGCCACCGCTTCGGCCTGGCCCAGCCGCCAGTGCGCGCGCCGCGCGGTAAGGCGGCCCGCTACGGTGCCGCCCTGCCCGTTGGAGACAATGCGGATCGGCCCGGTGACGGTGGCGCCCATGTTGTCGAGGTCGAGAATCCGCGCCTCGCGCGCCGCCATGCGCAGGTCGATGCGTGGGCCACGGGTGGAGGATATGCCCGCCATGTCGATCACCCCGCTGCCCGACACCTGCCCGCCGTTCCCGGTCGAGCCGCTGAAGCTGGTGAGCGCAAAGCGCGATCCGGCAAAGCGTCCGCGCGCGGCCACCCCCGTAACGTCGGCGCCCAACAGCGCGCTGCGCAGCCGCAGGTCGTCGCCCGCCAGCGACCCGGACAGGCGCGGCGCGCCCAGGCTGCCCGAAAGGTCCGCCGCCACGGCCACCGGGCCGGTCACGTCGACGAGGTCGATCGCCGCCAGCCGCCACAGGGTGGCCGCCGAACCGTTGAAGCGGAACTGCCCCGCCAGGTTGCCCGCGTAGAGCCGGTCCCCCAGCGCGCCCGCTTGCGGCAGACCGGCGATCCGCGCCTGCAAGCGCCCGCGCGCGCCGCTGTCGTCGGCCAGCACCGCGCGGGTCTGCAAGACCTGTTCGGAAAGATCCGCCACCAGTGCAATGTCAAGCGGACTTGAGGTAAGCAACAGGCCCGACCGCGTCAGCCCGTGCACCTGCAAGCGCGCCTCGCCCACCGGCAGACCGCCCGCGCCGGTGCCAAGCCGCGCCGTGCCCGACAGTTCGCCGCCCAGCCCCAGGTCACCCGTCACCGCGCCCACCAGGTCAAGCGAGAGATCGCCCATGGCCAGCTGCATATCCGTCGGCCGGGTGCCGCCAAAGCGCCCCTCGGCAATCAGGAACCCGTCGCCATAGGTCAGCTGGCTGCGGTCGAGCAGCCAGCCGCCGTCCTCGGTGCGCGTCAGCACAGCGCGACGCGGCATCGCAATCGCCCTTCCGCCGTAGGAACCCTGCGCCGCCAGCGCCAGCCGGTCAGCCGCGACATCGCCGTTCACCAGCAGTTCGAACCGGCTGCCACGCCGCCCGGCCATGGCGGCATCGAAATGCCCCGCGCCATTGGTGACTTCGGCCTGCGCTGCCAGCCGCCCCAGGAACAGGCTGTCATAGGTCAGCCCTTGCAGGTTGGCATTGCCGGTGATGGTGGAATTGCCGTCCACGATCAGGCCGCTGGCATTGATCGTGCCACGGTTGATCGCCAGCGGCGTATCCCCGGTAAAGCGGGCATTGCGCGCTTCCAGCGCCACGTCGAAGCCCTGCCCGCCCTGCCGCCGGGCAAGGTCGATCGTGCCATCCAGCCCGCCGCGCGATACCGCCAGCGATCCGGCCACCCCGCCATCCACCAGGTTGAGCGTGCCTGCCACCCGCGTCTGCGCCACGTCGAGCCGGGCGATGTTGATGGTGGTATCGCCCGCTTCGGCAATGGCCAGGAACAGCTGCCCGGCGAACGGCCCCAGCATGGAACCGCCCTGGGTATCGATCTGGAACCCGTCCTCGGTCGGCGCCAGCGCCACGCGCACGTCGGCAAGGCCCGCCGCAGGCAAGGGATCAGCAAACACCAGCGTGGCGCGCGGCCCGTCGTCGGCCAGCGTGGCTTCCACGTTGAACGGGCCGTAATCGGCATGGCGCCCGGCGCCGGCCAGCGTGGTGACGCCTTGTTCCACCCGGCCATCCAGCGTGGCGGTCAGCTTGGCGGCATTGATATCGAAGGACTGGAACAGCAGGGGCTGCGCCCCGCCCAGCACCAGCCCGCCGTCGAAGGCGATCTGCGGCCCGGCCAGGCTGGCGAGCGTGGAATTTGTCACCTCGTCCACCTGCCCGCGCAGTTCGGCGCGCATGGCCCAGGGCGCGCCGCCACCCAGTTGCAGGCGAATGTCGGCATTGGCATCGACCATGCCGACATTGTCGAATTGCAGGTCTGCCAGCTGCACCGGGCCGTTGACCCGCGTCAGCCCGCTGGCGAGGTCGGCATTCAGCCCCAGCCGCGCGGTCAGGCCGGGGAAGCGCAGGTCCAGGTCGTCGGCCAGGATCGCGTTCCCGGCATAGACCAGCGTGCCGCGCCCCGTGCCGTTCACCAGTCGCGGATCGAACATGGCATTGCCGCTCACCACCCGGCCCACCGCCAGTTGCAGCGGCACGCGCGCGCGGGCGCCGTCCCAGGTCAGCGTGCCGCGCTGGGTCATATCGCTCAGCCGCAGGTCGCCCGATGTGATCTGCGCCACGCGCAGCACATGCGGCATGGCAATGTCGCGGAAGGGGCCGTCCAGCGTGGCTTCCAGCGTGGCGCCTTCCAGCGCCACGTCGGGCGAGAACAGCGTGGGATCGAGCAGCTGCGCGGTAAAGGCCAGGCCATCGAAGCGGTTGCCTGCCAGGTCCACCGCGCCCGCACCATCAGCGTTGACGCGCTGCCCGCGCAGCACGAAATCGCCTTCCACCACGCTGTTCTCCAGCGTGCCGGACAGGCTGAACTGGACGAGATCGCCCAGCGCGCGGGCGGGCAGGCCCTCCAGCCACCCGGCCGGCCGCGCCTCGCCCACCAGCCGGTATTGCCCGCTTTCGTTGTAGAGGTCGACGTCGGCCAGCTGCACTTCGCCCTGCTGTGCTTCCAGCTTGCCTTGCCAGTTGCTCCAGCCGCCCTCGCCACGGGCCTGCACGCGCAGGTCCTGCTGGGCCCCCACCAGCCCGGCCAGCAGGCCGCCCGCCGGGGCCTGCCAGTCAAGATCGAGATCGAAGCTGTCGCCGTCGGGCTCGGCATGGACGAGCATGTCGAACACGTCGCCACCGCCCAGTTCGCCGTCGGCATCCACCATCACCTGCCCGCTTTCCACCAGCGCATGGGCATTGAAATCGACCGTGCGTTCCTCGCCCAGCACGGCCTCGTCCACGGTCAGGTCGTCGATCACGAAGCGATCCACGCGGATGTTGAAATCGGGCAGGATCGGGGCGTCGGGATCGGCGGGCAGCAGGTTGGGCAAGGCGTGCAGCCGCCCGTCCGTCAGGACGAGATAGCGCAGGTCCAGCCCGTAGGTGAACCAGTTGAGCGGCCGCCAGTTGAGGTCCACCGTGGGGACTTCGAGGAACAGCACGTTATCGGCATCGTAGAACTTCACGTCGTGCAGCGTGCTCGACCACAGTACCGAACCCTCGATGCTGCCCACCTCGACGTGCAGGCCCGAAGCAGGCGCCACCTTGGCGATCTGGTTGACGATGAACTGCCGCCCCGGCGGGGTGTGGAGGAAGGCCAGCAGCAGCAGCAGCACGGCCAGCAGGCCCAGCGCGGCAAAGCCCAGCCAGCGGATGATCCGGCGCGCCATCAGAACGCCTGCCCCAGGGCAACGTAGACCGCCACCGGGCTGTCACCGGCGCGCGGGTTGAGCGGGGTCGCCACGTCCAGCCGCAGCGGGCCGAAGCCGGTATCGTAGCGCAGCCCCACGCCCGCGCCGAAGCGCACGTCGGAAAAGTCGGGCAGCTCGTCACGGCTGACCGCGCCCGCATCGACGAACGGCACCACCGACAGCGCACCGTCGAACATGCCGGTACGCACGCGTGCTTCCACCGCGGCTTCCACCAGCGAGCGCCCGCCGTTGGGGGTGCCCAGCGCATTGGTGGGGCCGATATCGTTGTAACCGTAGCCGCGCACCGATCCGCCGCCACCGGCATAGAACCGCCGCGACGGCGCGATCGAGGCGATCGGCGCGCCCACGATCGACCCCGCGCGCCCGCGCGCCGCCAGCACCACGCCGTCGCTCACGCGCTGGTAGGTCGACAGGTCGAACTGCACGCGCAGGTATGTCGATTCGCTGGAGAACACGCGCGACACTTCGGGCGATGCGGTGACGCGGAAGCGCCAGCCTTCGGTGGGATCGAGCAGGCTGTTAGTGGTGTCGAACTGGATGAAGCTGGGCAAGGCGGCGATGGCATAGTCCTGCAAGGAGCTTTTCTGCCCCTTCACCTTGATATCGGTCTGCTGGGTGTAGAGCAGTTCCAGCCCCGTCCCCCACGAGAACGCCTTCTGGAACAGCAAGGTGCTCTGCCGTTCGAACCGGCCCACCAGCGACACGGTGCGCGCGTCGTAGGCGTCGATATCGATAGTAGAGGCATAGGCGTCGAGTGTCAGGATCTGGTCGCGCCCGTAGAAGTTGTTGCGCTGGAAAGTGACGCCCGCCAGCTGTTCCTGCGTGCCGGCCACCCCGCGCACGCGCAACATGCCTTCGGGCGGGAACAGGTTGCGGTGTTCCC
>JAGREI010000008.1 GCA_020446625.1 Erythrobacter sp. | reverse complement strand
CGGTGCTGCTTTACCTCGCGCTGCATGACAGCTGGTTTTACTGGACCCATCGCTGGATGCACCGCCCGCGCGAATTCCGCATCGCCCATGCCGTGCACCACTCCAGCCGCCCGCCCACCGCCTGGGCGGCGATGAGCTTTCACCCGATCGAGGCGATCACCGGGGCGGTGGTGATTCCCGCGCTGGTCTTCGTGATCCCGATCCACGTGGCCATGCTGGGGCTGGTGCTGGCGCTGATGACCTTGATGGGCGTGACCAACCACATGGGCTGGGAGATGTTTCCGCGCTGGCTCGTTCATTCGCGCTTAGGACACTGGCTGATAACCGCCAGCCATCACCAGCGGCACCACGACGAATACCGTTGCAACTACGGCCTCTATTTCCGTTTCTGGGATCACCTGTGCAAAACCGATCACGGCATTTCCTCAGCCTTGGCGCGCTAGTCCTCGCCGGACTCTCGCTGCCGCAAAGCGCATCGTCCACCGAGGGCGGCACCAGCGTCACCGTGACGGTGACCAACCTGCGCAACGAACGCGGCGTGGTGCGCGCCTGCATGACGCGCGAGCAGGAACGCTTTCCGCGCTGCCAGGACAATGCGCAGAGCTATCGCGTGGTGGTGCCTGCGGGCGAAGCGGCCACCTTGCGCTTTACCGGCGTTGCGCCCGGCACCTATGGCATCGCCCTGCTGCACGACGAGAACGACAACGGCCGGATCGACCGGGCGCTGGGGATGATGCCGCGCGAAGGCTTCGGCTTCTCGCGCGATGCGCCGGTGCGCATGGGGCCGCCCGATTTCGAGGATGCCGCGATTACCGTGGGCGTGACGCCAGTGCGCCAGACCATCCGGATGCGCTACATGCTGTGATTACCGCCTGATTAAGCACCCAAAAGCGCAAGATCGTGCCAGATTGTCCGGCACAACTTCACACTAATTTTACCAAAAATCGCCAAAGGTGTCTTTGCCCGATGGAGTTTGGGCCACAGAGGACAAGGGGCGATTTACGCATGGATAACCTGCGCGGACATTTTGGAGCGCTCGACGCGGCGGACCTCGGACCGGGGATCGACGCCATGGACGACGAGCTCGATGACGCCATCGACAATGCCCCGCCCCCGGCGATCGGCACCGACGAACGGCGGATGCAGGTGCGCGCCTACAATTTCTGGGCCAGCCTGCTCGACAACCGCAATTTCCCGGCGATCGAGGATCTCAACCCCCAGGCCCTGCCCGATTTCGGCCCGCATTCGGTGCTGCTCGATTTCTCGCGCGGGATCGAGAACCCCGAGGTGGCTTACCTCGGCGCGCGTCTGGCAGAGGAATGCGATGCCTCCGGCACCGATATCACCACGCTGACCGACGTTCCCCCGCGCTCGCTGCTGAGCCGGATCACCGACCATTACATGCAGATCATCGCCAACCAGGCGCCGATCGGGTTCGAGGCCGAATTCGTCAACCAGCGCGGCTCCACCATACTTTATCGCGGTATCCTGCTGCCCTTCTCCAGCGACGACGAGACGATCGACTTCATCTACGGCGTCATC
Source organism: Erythrobacter sp. (assembly GCA_020446625.1). GTDB lineage: Bacteria > Pseudomonadota > Alphaproteobacteria > Sphingomonadales > Sphingomonadaceae > Alteraurantiacibacter. The sequence goes on along the minus strand of JAGREI010000008.1, from coordinate 7,764 downwards.
AACTGGAAGGAGATGGCCGAGCCCGAGGCGATCGACGAACTGCTGCTGGAAATGGAGCAGGTGATCGAACCGGTGGCCGCGCCGCGCCCGGCCGAGCCCGAGGAAATCACCGACTGGGCCGATGGTCCAGGCGCCGATGTCAGCACTCCCGCCATGCCCTCGCCGACCTTTGGCGTGGAGGCGGACAACGATGCCTTCGAACTGACCGACGAGGCGCTGTTCGACGAGAGCGACGACTACCTGGCCGATGCGCCTGCGGTGGCGCAAATGCCGGGCTGCAACATGGCGCTGGCCGACTGGCTCGCCGTCGCCCGCGAAATGGCGCAGGCCGCCAAGAGCAGCGAGGAACGCACCCGCGCCTCGCTCTACGAAGCGGTTTCGCGCGCCTACGACTTCGCCGTGGCGGCGATGGACGAACCGGCCGATTTTGCCGAGTTGCTGGCCGATGCTGGCCTCACCATGCAGGACCGCGCGCCGATGACGCCGGTGGTCAAGCTGGTGTTCGGGGCCGACTACGACAAGACGCGCCTCACCGAATATGCCGCCGTCCTCTCGTGGGCGCGGCGCAACGGGGTGGAACGCGGCGGATTGGCCGAATTCCTCAAACACGCCGAAGGCGGGCTGAAGGGCGTGATCGCCGCCGAGCGCGACTATCGCCGCGAGCAGGACGGCGCCCCGCCCGCACAGCAGGTGCAAGGGCCGAAGAAGGCCATTGTCCGCAAGCTGCGCGCGATCGAACCGGCCGGGTTCGACACGCTCAGCCCGCACGGCGAGGAATTCGCGCTGGTGATGATCCGCCGCACCGAAAGCGGCGAGGTCGTGCTGCTGGGCGAAGTGCCCGGCAACCTGGCGCTGGTGGAGAAGGCGGCGCGCGAACTGATCGGCTGATCGGCGCGCTTTAACCGCCCCCGCAATCTTCAGTTCCGGTTCATTGCACAACCGGCTAGGCTGCGCGCCTGACCATGCGCCTTAGCCATCGCCCCCTGCCCCGCACCCTGGCGCGCCTGCTGGCGCTGCTGCTTGCCCTGTCGCTCACCTCCCAGCCGGTGGCCGCGCAAAGCATGTCGGTGCTGCGCGATACCGAGACCGAGGCGCTGTTGCAGGACATGGTCGATCCGCTGGCGGAGGCTGCGGGCCTTGGCGCGGGATCGGTCGACGTGGTGCTGCTCAACGATCCCTCGATCAACGCCTTCGTCGCTGGCGGGCAGCGCATCTTCGTCCATTCGGGCCTGATCAACGCCGCCGGATCGGCCAACGAGGTGCAGGGCGTGCTGGCGCACGAGCTGGGGCATATCACCGGCGGCCATATCAACCGCATGTCCGAGGGCATGGGCAATGCCACCCGCATCACCCTGCTTTCGGCGCTGCTGGCGGTGGGCGCGGCGCTGGCGGGCGGCGGCGAGGCGGCCATGGGCGTGCTCGCCGCGGGACAGCAGGCAGCCATGGGCAACTTCCTCGCCTTCAGCCGCACACAGGAAGCCAGCGCGGACGCTGCGGGCCTCGATTACATGCAATGTGCCGAAGTCGACGCCCACGGGCTGGTCACCTTCTTCGAGCGGTTGCAGAATCTCGAATACCGGCGCGCCATCCGGCAGGATGCGGAAGCGGGCTACTCGCGCACGCACCCGCTGACGGGCGACCGGATCGCCCGGCTGGAGGACGAACTGGCCAGGCGCTCGCAGGGCCTGCCGCCCTCGGCAGACCTCAGTGCCAGCATCACCGGAGGCCCGGCTGTGCCGGGTGCGCAGCAGGTGGTCAACGCGGCCGCATCCTGCGCCTATCACCCCGCGCCGCCCGATCCCGACCTGGAAGCCCGCTTCCAGCTGGTGCGGGCCAAGCTCTTTGGCTACCTGGCCCCGGCGGAACGCACGCTTGCCACCTATCCGCCGTCGATGACCGACGCCCCCGCCCGCTATGCCCGCGCCTATGCCTACCACAAGGATGCGCTGATGGATCAGGCGCTGGCGGAGACGGACGCCCTGATCGCCTCGGATCCCGACTATCCCTATTTCTACGAGCTGCGCGGGCAGATCCTGCTCGAATCGGGGCGGGTGCAGGATTCGCTCGATCCCTTGCGCACCGCCACCCGGCTATCGCAATCGACACCGCTGATCGCCTCGATGCTGGGCCACGCACTGATCGCCACCGAAGATCCCGCGAACCTCGACGAGGCGGAATCGGTCCTGCGCGCGGCGGTGGGGCGCGACCGCGAGAATCCCTTCGCCTGGTACCAGCTGGGCGTGGTCTACGGCCAGCGCGGCGACGTGCCGCGCGCGCGGCTGGCCAGCGCCGAACAGCAGGTGATGTCGGGCAATCCGCAAGGCGCGCTGATGAATGCCCAGGCCGCCGAAAGCGCCTTGCCCATGGGCTCGCCCGACTGGCTGCGCGCGCAGGACGTGACCTTGCAGGCGCGTGGACTGCTTGAACGGCAGCGGGATCGCAACTAGGCAGGTCCGATGCGTCCGTTCGTTACCGCTTTGATCGCCCTTGTTGCAGGTTTCGCCGGGGCTGCCGCCTGGGATTTCTCCGGGCTGGGAGCCCGGCTTGGCACCGATAGCACCCGCGCCGCGCTGATGGCAGATCCCGAGATGCTGCGCGATGCCAGCCTGGAACTGCAACGCCGCGACACGGTGGCGCGGATCGAACCCATCCGCAGCGAGCTTGAGACGCCCTTCCCCGGCGCCGTGCTGGGCAACCCAAATGGTTCGGTGACTTTGGTCGAATTCACCGATTACGCCTGTGGCTATTGCCGCGCCAGCCTGCCGGACGTGGCCAACCTGATCGAAGCCAACCCCGATCTGCGCGTGGTCATCCGCGAATACCCGATCCTGTCGGCGGGCAGCGTCGATGCCGCGCGCATGGCGCTGGCCGCCGCAGAACAGGGCAAGTTTGCCGAATTCCACCAGGCCATGTTCGCCGCCGAAAGCCTGTCTGCCGCAAATATCGAGGCCGCCGCGCGCGCTTCGGGCATGGACGTGGACCGCGCCCAGCGCGCCATCGACATGGGCATGTTCGACGCGCAGATGGAGAACAACGTCTTCCTCGCCCGCAACCTGGGCGTATCGGGCACACCCGCCTGGGTGGTGGGTGACCAGGTGCTGTCGGGCGCGGTGGGACCGGACGTGATCGGTGCGGCAATCGCCGAGGCGCGCGATTCCTGAGCCGAACCGCCTCGAACAGGGCGCCGTAGCCACCAGTCCCCCGCTGCAAAGCGACCGGGCCGATATTAGAATGGGGGGCATGGCCATGCTCCCGTTCAGCCCCACACCGTTCTTCGCTGACAAGAACCGCGCCTTCTGGCGGCTGCAATGGCTGGGCTGGGGCGGGGCCTTCATCCTGCGCGCCGCCACCTCGATCGCCAACGAACGCCCGTTCGACTTCCTGGTGGTGGTGTCGATCTCGGCCATCGCCGGCTTCTCGATCAGCACCGTGCTGTCGGTGATCTATTCCAACCTCATCAACCGCAATCCGCTGGTAACCTGGACTGCCACGGCCTTCTCGCTGGCGGTGGCGGTGATCGTCTCGGCATTCATCAACGCCTGGGCGCTCGACGTGTACCAGGGCGGCAGCGACGCCAGCTTCGCACAGCTGATGTTCGGCGTGTTCTACATCGACCTGACGCTGCTCGGCGCCTGGTCGGCGCTCTACTACGCGATCAACTTCTTCTTGCAGGTGGAGCACCAGGCCGACCAGCTGGAACGGCTGGAGGCCCAGGCCACCAGCGCGCAGCTGGCCATGCTGCGCTATCAGCTCAACCCGCACTTCCTGTTCAACACGCTGAATTCGATCAGCACGCTGGTGCTGATGAAGCAGACCGCGCCCGCCAATGCCATGCTCACCAAGCTGTCCAGCTTCCTGCGGCACACGCTGGTGAGCCAGCCGGGCGGCAAGGTGACCATGGCGCAGGAGGTGGAGACATTGCAGCTCTACCTCGAAATCGAGCGGATGCGGTTCGAGGAACGCCTGCAAACCGATTTCCAGGTCGATCCGCTGGCCGCCCGCGCGCTGATCCCCTCGTTCCTGCTGCAACCGCTGGTCGAGAACTCGATCAAGTACGGCGTTTCCGCGCAGGAGGAAGGCGCACGCATCAGCCTGACGGCGCAAGTGATCGGATCGCGGCTGCGGGTGATCGTGTCGGATAGCGGCCCCGGCCTGCAAGGCACGCAGCGCAATGCCGAAACGCTGGTGCGCAAACCCAGCTCCACCGGCGTGGGCCTGGCCAATATCAAGGAACGCCTGGCGCAGGCCTATGGCGAGGAACACCGCTTCGAGATCCAGTCTCCGCAAGGCGGCGGCTTTACCGTGATCATCGAACTGCCGTTCGAACCCGCGCGCGATGCCCCGGGCGAAGCAGCAGTGGCGAAACTTCCGGCCCCGTCCGGCGTTACGCCTGCAAAGGCAATACCTTCATCCGAAAGCGGCCCCCCCACCGCTGTTCCCGCCACCCCAACTGGAGCCAGAGCATGAGCATCCGCACGATCCTGGTCGACGACGAGAAACTGGCCATCCAGGGCCTGCAACTGCGGCTGGAGCCGTTCACCGATATCGAGGTGATCGAAACCTGTGCCAACGGCCGCGAAGCGATCCGCGCGATCAAGACGCTGAAGCCCGACCTCGTCTTCCTCGACATCCAGATGCCGGGTTTCGACGGCTTTTCCGTGGTCAAGGGCGTGATGGAGATCGAACCGCCGCTGTTCGTCTTCGTCACCGCTTACCAGGAACACGCGATCCGCGCCTTCGAAGCCAATGCGGTGAACTACCTGATGAAGCCGGTCGACGAGGACAAGCTGGCCGACACCATCGAACGCGTGCGCCAGCGGCTGGCGGAAAAGGCCAGCGCAGTGGAGGCCGAGAAGCTGAAGGACGTGCTGGCCGAAGTCTCGCCCGAAAGCCTGGAAGAGATCGTCACCAGCGAGGACGAGAGCCAGGGCCGGTTCGAGAAGATGATCAACGTCAAGGATCGCGGCCAGATCTTCCGCGTCGACGTCGATTCGATCGAGCATATCGAGGCCGCGGGCGACTACATGTGCATCTACACCGGCGACAATTCGCTGATCCTGCGCGAGACGATGAAGGACCTCGAACGGCGGCTGAACCCGCAGACCTTCCAGCGCGTCCACCGCTCCACCATCGTCAACCTCGACCAGGTGCGGCAGGTGAAACCGCACACCAACGGCGAATGCTTCCTGGTGCTGTCGAGCGGCGCGGAAGTGAAGGTTTCGCGCAGCTACCGCGACGTTGTCGCCCGCTTCGTGCATTAAACCTCCCCTCCCGCTTGCGGGAGGGGCCGGGGGAGGGCATGTCACCCCTCGATCATGACCAGCTTCACCCTCCCCGGCTTCGACCTCGACAAATTCATCCGCGAAACCCTGGCGGAAGACCTGGGCGAGGGTCTGCCCGGCGGCGGCATCGATGTCACCGCCAGCAGCGTGATCCCGGCCGATGCGCGGTTCCAGGGGGTGATGGACAGCCGCGATGCCATCGTGGTGGCGGGCCTGCCCGTGGCCATGGCCTTCTTCCGCCATCTCGACCCCGGCATGACGATCGAGCTGCTGGTGGAGGAAGGCGCCGAAGTGGAACCCGGCACCGACCTGATGCACCTGTCAGGCAATGCCCGCGCCATGCTGACCGCCGAACGCAGCGCGCTCAACACCGTGCAGCACCTGTCGGGCATTGCCACGCTCACCCGCGAATACGTGCGGGCGAAGGACAATCCCGACTGCGAACTGCTCGATACCCGCAAGACCATTCCCGGCCTGCGGATGCTGGAGAAGTACGCCGTGCGCATGGGCGGCGGATCGAACCACCGCATGGGCCTGTGGGACGCGGCGATGATCAAGGACAACCACGTCCTGGTCGCCGGATCGGTGGGTGAGGCGGTGCGGCGGGCGATTGCGACGGGCGTGAAGGACGTGATCTGCGAGGTTGACCGGATCGACCAGATCGAACCCGCGCTAGGCGCAGGCGCCACCCGGCTGCTGCTCGACAACATGGGGCCGGACATGCTGCGCGAAGCCGTGACCCTGGTCGCCGGCCGTGTGCCGACCGAGGCGAGCGGCGGGGTCAACCTGCAAACCATCAAGGCCAAGGCCGCGACGGGGGTGGACTATGTCTCCGTAGGCCGCCTGACACAGAGCGCCCCGGCGGCAGATATCGGGCTGGATTTCACCGCCCTGTGAAATGGTGGCCAGTGAAGTGGTGGCCAGTGAAGTGGTGGTTGGCGCCGCTTCTGCTCACCCTGCCCGCCGCCGCACAGGCGCAGGCCTACCAGTGCACCGTCCCGCAAGGCCCCGTCTCGCTGCCGCGCGTCGAACCTGACGGGCCGGTGCGGCAGACCGCAATCACCGGCTACACCCTGGCGCTGACCTGGAGCCCGGAATTCTGTCGCTTCCGCGCCGATGCGCCTGAACACACGCGGCAATGCTCCGGGCGCAGCGGACGCTTCGCGCTCACGGTCCATGGCCTGTGGCCCGAGGGGCGCGGCGGCGACTGGCCGCAATGGTGCCCCACCCGGCGCCAGCCGAGCGAGGCGCAAGTCCGCGCCAGCATGTGCATGACGCCCGACGCCGCGCTGATCGCGCACGAATGGGCGCGCCACGGCGCCTGCATGACGCCCAGCCCCGACGCCTACCTGCAAGTCACCCGCATCCTGTGGAATTCCTTGCGCATTCCCGACTTCGACCGCCTCTCGCGCCAGCGCGGCCTGACCGCAGGCGCGATTCGCGCGGCCTTTGCCGATGCCAACCCCTATTGGGATGCCGAGGACGTGGGGCTGGTGCTGAGCAACCGCGGCTGGCTGCGCGAACTGCGGCTCTGCTACGGCGCAGACTTCATGCCCACGGCCTGCGACGCGCGGCGTTACGGTCCGGATGACGATACGGAAGTGTCAATCTGGCGGGGGTTGTAGATCGTTTGCACGCTAAGACGCGAAGGCGCAAAGGTGTCAGCGGCCATCGCGCCGCAGGCAATATTTTGAGGCGCTCACAGAGGCACGGAGACACAGAGATGTCGCGCGACCCCTCTGTGCCTCCGTGCCTCTGTGAGCGTATCAAGCGAAATCGCGCCTGCGGCGCGGAACAGGCCCGAATCTTCGCGCCTTTGCGGCTTTGCGTGACTCTGTCTCACCGCCGCTCCGCAAAGAACCTGCGCAGCAGTTCCCCCGCCTCGCCCTCGCCCATGCCAGCATAAACCTCTGGCCGGTGCAGGCATTGCGCCTGTTCGAACACCCGCGCGCCGTGTTCCACCGCGCCGCCCTTGGGGTCGCTTGCGCCGTAGTAGAGGCGCGCCAATCGTGCGTGGCTGATCGCGCCCGCGCACATCGGGCAGGGTTCGAGCGTCACGTAAAGGTCGCAGCCGGTCAGGCGCTCATCGCCCAAAGCCGCCGCCGCCGCGCGAATCGCCACCATTTCGGCGTGCGCGGTGGGATCGTGATCAGTCCGGGTGCGGTTGTGGCCCTCGCCCACCACCACCCCGTCCTTGACTACCACCGCGCCCACGGGCACTTCGCCTGCCTCAGCAGCGTCAAGGGCGAGGTCCAGCGCGCGGCGCATCGGGTCGGGAAGGGGCCAGCGGCTCATCGCGGCAGGGCTACAGCTTCGCTTGACGAATCTCCACCCCCCCTGTATGCGCGCGCCTTTCCCGGCACTATGCTGACTTTGAACAACCGTTTCTAACGAGAGATTTCGCCATGTCGCGCATCTGCGAACTTACCGGCAAGGGCCGCCAGGTCGGCCACAATGTGAGCCACGCCAACAACAAGACCAA
>JAGREI010000112.1 GCA_020446625.1 Erythrobacter sp. | reverse complement strand
AGCGCACCGGCACGTCGAGCAGGTCTGCCAGGCCCAGCCGTTCGATCACGATCTCCTGCGCGCGCTTTCCGCCCCGGTCGAGCCGGTGCCAGAAGGCCAGCGCCTGGCCCAGCGCCAGCGCCTCGTCCAGCGGCAGGCGCTGGTCGAGCAGGGCCATGGTTCCCTGCCGTTCCACCGTGCCGGAGAAGGGCCGCAGCAGCCCGGCCATGATGCGCATCAGGCTGGACTTGCCCACCCCGTTCGGCCCGGTGACGTGCAGCGCCTGTCCGCCCGCCAGTTCCAGCGACAGGCCAGCGAACAGCAACCGCTCGCCGCGGCGGCAGGCCAGTTCACTCGCGGCTAATCGGCACGGTTCCATTGTCGCTGCCGTTAGGGCAAGGGCATGGCTCTAGGCAAGCAAGGGGATAGGGCATGGCGGTCGAGAAACTGGCGCAGGGCGAGGCAGAGGCGGGCCTGAACGCACTGGAAGGCTGGCAATTCGACCGTGACGGGGTCGCCATGCGCAAGCTGTTCACCTTTGCGGATTTCAGCCAGGCATGGGGTTTCATGAACCGCGTGGCGCTGCTGGCGGAACAGCAGGATCACCATCCCGAATGGTTCAACGTCTACAACCGGGTGGACATTACCCTGACCACTCACGACGCAGGCGGCCTCAGCCAGCGCGACCTGCGCATGGCCCGCGCGATAGAGGCATTGCTGGCATGATCCGCGCGCTTCTGGCGGGTGCCTTGGCGCTGGCGGCGGTTCCCGCTCAGGCTCAGGAGGCACCGCTCAACGGCGTGTGGCAAGGCAGCGTCGGGAACCTGCCGATCCACGCCTGCTTCGACGAGCGGACCGTGGAAGGCGGCATCTATTACTACGACCGGATCAAGCAACTGATCCGACTGGAAGGCCAGGGCGACCGGTTCGACGAACGCGTCGGCTGGGCGGAGGAAGGCAGCGCCACCTGGCAGCTGGCGCCGGTTTCCGCCACCAGGGCAGAGGGAAGCTGGCGCGATGGCGGGCGCAGCCTGCCGATCCGGCTCCAGCGGGTGGACTGGGAAGTTCCCGATCCCGTGGTGGTGCGCGGCCCGTGCGAATCGCTGGCCTTCAACGGCCCGCGCCTGACCGGCGGGCAGGTTGTGGAAACCGCGGGACTGATCCAAGGCGCGCCCTATACCGTGCTGACCTGGCAACCGCCCGCGCATTTCGCCGCCCGGACGCAGGACGAGCAGCCCACTGTCGCCATCGCCAGCTTCGCCTTGCCCGAACGCTTTGCCGGGGATCGCGCGATCAACGGCGTGCTGGCCGCCTACCTGCCGCAGGACGGGGAAATCGACGAATATGCCGACTGCCTGATCGCCTTGTCGTCGTTCCGCGGGATCGACGGCTATTACGCGCAATTCGCCATGCCCGAGGTGATCGGTGACCGGTTCGTCGGCATGGTCGAAAGCAACGATAACTTCTGCGGCGGGGCGCACCCTGCCACCTGGCAGCATCGCCGGGTGTTCGACCGGCAATCGGGCGTCGAGGTCGACCCGGAAAGCTGGCTGAACGATGCCGCGCTGGCCCGCCGGATCGTGGGGGAGCAAGATTACGCCAGCGTCTACGCCGCGCCCACCGACGCGTTCCGCGCCTTCCTGGTCGATCACTGGCCGCAGGGCGAAGATGTCGATCCGGAATGCGCGGGCGTGGCGCTGGATGCCTATGGCTGGGACATGGGGCTGGCGCAGGGCGGCATGGTGTTCCTGCCCGAACTGCCGCGCGTGATCATGGTCTGCGCTACCGACGTGATGGTGAGCTGGGACGAGCTGGCGCCCTGGCTCAGCCTGGAAGGGCAGGCCGCGGCCATGGCCTTCGCACCCCGGCCGTGACCGCCGCGAAGACTGCGTGGGTCGCCTTGCTGCGCGCGGTCAACGTGGGTGGCACGGGCAAGATTGAGATGGCACGGCTGCGCAAGGCGCTGGATGCGACCGCGCTCGGCCCGGTGCAAAGCTACATCGCCAGCGGCAACCTGGTGTTTGCCGGGCCGGACGACGAGGACGCGGTGCGCAGGCTGATGGTGGAAGCGATCACCGCGGAGTTCGGCGGCTGCCCGGATATCGTCCTGCGCACTGGCGAGGAGATGGCAGAAGTTGCGCGCCGCAAT
>JAGREI010000111.1 GCA_020446625.1 Erythrobacter sp. | reverse complement strand
GGGTTGGTCATCAGGTGGCCGACGTTGCGGACCAGCAGCAGGCTGCGGGTGCGTAGAGGGCGTTTGATGCCGTCGGGATCGAGGTAGCTGCGATCAGGGCTGGGCTGTCGCATCACGGTTGCATCGCCCTTGGTGAAATGCGCCACCAGGTCCCCGCGCAGCCCGCCCAGCCAGTTGCGATAAGCGGCAACCTTGTCCTGCGCATCCACCGCCGCGACCGAATCCTCCAGATCGACGATGGTGGAAAGCGCGGATTCGAGGCGCACGTCGGCAATCCCGGCGGGATCGCCGCGCCCGATTTCCTGCGTGCGGTCGATCACCAGTTCGATCAGCAGGCCGTTGTTGCGCAGCAGCAGGTTGTCGCCCGCCGTCCCTGCCAGCTGGGCAGGATCGGCCAGGTTGGGAAAGCCACCCGTCCAGCCTGACCAGCTGCCCACGGCCAGCGGCACGGCCTGGTCGAGGAAAGCCTTGGCCCAGGCGATCACCCGCGCGCCGCGTTCGGGATCATAGCCGCGTGTTTGCGGCAGCGTGCCGTCGATTGCGTCGGTGCCATAAAGCGCGTCGTATAGGCTGCCCCAGCGCGCGTTGACGGCGTTGAGCACGAACCGCGCGTTGAGCGATGGAACCACCAGCTGCGGCCCGGCCATGCGGGCGATCTCGTCGTCGACGCCGCTCGTGCCGATGGTGAAGGGCGCCGGTTCGGGAACGAGGTAGTCGAGCTGGCGCAGCGTGGCAGGCGGAACCCCGATCCCGGCGCCGGGATTGGCACGGTGCCAGGCGTCGATATGCGCCTGCAAGTCATCCCGGTGCTGCAACAGGGCGCGGTTGCGCGGCGTGAAGTCCTCCACCAGCGCCGCCAGCCCTTGCCAGAAACGATCTGCGCCGATCCCGGTGCCGGGCAGGGCTTCGTCCTCGATGAATTCGGCCAGCGCAGGATCGACGGCAAGCCCCGCGCGCGGCAGGTAGCCGTCGCGCGGGGTCATGTCGTCACCCTGCTCGCGCTGGATCAGGGTGGTCTCGGTCATCGGGCGAAGCGCCCCAGCCGGTGGTGCAGGTTCACCAGCTTGCGGGTTTCCGCCGTATCCTCGCCAGTGCGGATGGCCACGGCCAGCGCATTGCGGATGAGGCTGAAATCCTCGGTCGAGAAGACCGGGCGGGCCAGGGTGGGTTCTGCCATTTTACTTCTCCTTCGCTTGTCTGGGTTCTTGGGTGCGGCGTCAGGCCGCGAATTGGTTACCCGCGGCCTTTAGGCCGCAAACTGGTTCATGGTGTTGTGCTGGCCGCCCGCCTTCAGGGCAGCTTCGCCGGCGAAGGCTTCCTTGTGGTCGTCCCCGATGTCGGACCCGGCCATGTTCTGGTGCTTCACGCAGGCGATGCCCTGGCGGATTTCCTCGCGCTGCACCTGCTTGACGTAGCCGAGCATTCCTTCCTCGCCAAAATAGCGGCGGGCGAGGTTGTCGGTGCTCAGCGCGGCGGTGTGATAGGTGGGCAGGGTGATCAGGTGGTGGAAGATGCCCGCCCGTGCCGCTGCATCGCGCTGGAAGGTGCGGATGCGCTCGTCGGCTTCCTGGCCCAGCGCGCTGTCGTCGTAGTGCTGGCTCATCAGCCGGTCACGATCGTACAGCGTCATGTCGCGGCCTTCTTCAGCCCACTTGTCATAGACTTGCTGGCGGAAGTTGAGGGTCCAGTTGAAGCTGGGCGAGT
>JAGREI010000110.1 GCA_020446625.1 Erythrobacter sp. | reverse complement strand
CGTCGGCAAGGCGCGCAGCCTGAAGGCGCGGGTGGCGAACTACACGCAGGTGAAGAACCTCACCAACCGGCTGCAACGGATGATCAGCCAGACGCGCGGGATGGAGATCGTCACCACCAATTCCGAGGCAGAGGCGCTGCTGCTGGAAGCGCAGTTCATCAAGCGATTTCGCCCGCCTTACAACGTGTTGCTGCGCGATGATAAGAGCTTTCCTTTCATCCTGCTGAAGGAAGGCCACGCCTTCCCCCGGATCATGAAGCATCGCGGGGCGAGGAAGCACAAGGGGCAGTATTACGGCCCCTTCGCCAGCGCCGGATCGGTCAACACCACGATAAACGCGCTTCAGAAACTGTTCCTCCTAAGATCCTGCACGGACAGCTTTTTCTCGCGCCGCGACCGGCCCTGTCTGCTGTACCAGATCAAGCGGTGCAGCGCCCCTTGCGTGGGCCGGATAGACGAGGCGGGCTATGCCGAGCTGCTGGCCGAGGCACGGCAGTTCCTGGGCGGCAAGTCGGGCGCGGTGCAGGCGAAGATCGAGGCGCAGATGGCGGCTGCGGCAGAGGCGCTCGACTTCGAAAGCGCCGCCATGCTGCGCGACCGGCTGCGCGCGGCCACCTTCATTCAAGGGTCGCAGGCGGTGAATGCCGACGGGGTGGGCGATGCCGATGTCTTCGCGCTCCACGCCAAGGGCGGGCAGATCGCGGTGCAGGGCTTCTTCGTGCGTGGCGGGCAGAACTGGGGCCACCGCGCCTTCTTCCCGCGCAACACCGGCGATGTGGACGAGGCCGAAGTGCTGGCCGACGTGCTGCTGCAATTCTACGAGGAAGTGCCGCCGCCGCGCCATGTGCTGGTCGACCGCGAACTGCCGGAGAGCGAGCTGCTGGAAGAAGCCTTCTCCGCGCTGGCGGAACGCAAGGTGGCGATTTCCGTGCCGCAGCGGGGTGACCGGCGGCGGCTGATGGAACAGGCCAGCCGCAACGCGGTGGAGGCGCTCGACCGGCGGCTGGCCGAAAGCGGCACCCAGGCGCGGATCATCCGCGAAATGGCCGAATTCCTCGAACTGCCCGACATTCCGCAGCGGATCGAGGTCTACGATAACAGCCACATCCAGGGTGCCAAGGCGGTGGGGGCCATGGTGGTGGCGGGGCCGGAAGGCTTCGTGAAGAACCAGTACCGCAAGTTCAACATCAAGAGCGCGCAGACGAACGACGATTTCGGCATGATGCGCGAGGTGATGCAGCGGCGGTTCTCCCGCGCGATGCAGGACGATCCCGACCGCGAACAGGCGGGCGTCTGGCCCGACCTGGTGCTGATCGACGGCGGCAAGGGGCAGATGTCTGCGGTGCGCGATACGCTGGAGGAACTGGGGATCGAGGACGTCCCGCTGATCGCCGTGGCCAAGGGCCCGCACCACGGGCGCGAGGGGCGCGAGGTGTTCCACTTCCCCGACGGACGCGAGAAGACGCTGCCGGTCAATTCACCCGTGCTGTTCCACCTCCAGCGCCTGCGCGACGAGGTCCACCGCTACGTGATCGGCGCGCACCGCGACAAGCGCAGCCGCGCGATCAGTGCCTCGCCGCTCGACGAAATCCCCGGCATCGGCCCGGCCCGCAAGCGCGCGCTGCTGCTGCACTTCGGCACCGCCAGCAAGGTTCGCGCCGCCGCGCTGGAAGACCTGAAACGCGCGCCGGGGGTGAGCGAAAGTGTGGCGCAGGCGATCTATGATTTCTATCACGCTGGCGGATAGATCGGAAAGTGTTGGCCTGGCTTAATTCGTTGATGTTGGTGCAAATCATCGGATTTGCAGGTGTCGGCGCCTTTATTGATGCAATGATGCCGCGCGCGCGCAAGCAGGCGATTGTGGACTATATTGTCGGCCGGAAGAACAGCAGGCGCGAGGAATTCGAGTCGGCTACGATTTCCGGTCTGATCGAGATTCTCAGCAAACCGGCATGTATCGAGCGCCTTTCCTTGAAGCGCGTGCTATTGTTCTCAATAGTCGTAAATCTGCTGACAACGCTGGCAGCTGATCTTCACGCGGACGGCAGGATCGACAATCCGGCAATTGCTTATTTCGTCGCATTCGCCGTCGCGCCGATCATGTCTTTCCCACTCGATCTTGTGTCGCTGCGCATCACCAAATGGCTGTTCTTTTACCGTCCCCTGAAGAACCTGGCATTCTTTGGCGCAATCGCTGCGGATGCCCTGTGCTCGACGCTCCCCTTGATGATGATAGTGGCGGCGTTGGCCGCCTTGTCGGACACCGCCGCATTCCAGCATGTATTCGCCATGCCACTGCCGGGTGGCTACACATTCATCTTTACTGCGGGGTTGCTGCTCAACGGAGCGAGCGGTGCCTTCATGGGCGCAGTTTTGCTCAACCTGATCCAATTGGTGACGTGGGTCGGCGGTGTTACCTTGTCTGGACTCAATCGGGTTGCGAGAGGATCGCTGCTGGCCGAGCCGTTCGAACAGGTGCCATTCACAGTCATGTTCTTGTTTGTCGCACTGGGTCTCGCCTGCGCCGATCTGGCCATTGGTTGACTGCGATCAAACGTGCCGGATCATGCCTTCCTGCGTCACGCTGGCCACCAGCCGTCCGTCGCGGGTGAAGATCTGGCCGCGGCTCAGGCCGCGGGCGTGGCCGGCCCAGGGGCTGTCCATCGAATAGAGCAGCCAGTCGTCCACCGCGAAAGGCTCGTGGAACCACATGGCGTGAT
>JAGREI010000007.1:6579-6819 GCA_020446625.1 Erythrobacter sp. | reverse complement strand
CGGGTCCTGGTCGAGCCGGTCGAAGGTGACCGGCACCAGCACGCCCGCCATGCCCGATACGATGATGTTGATCACCATGGCGGCGGCGATCACCAGGCCCAGCTGCCAGTCGAACAGCAGTGCGGTGGCGAGGCCGATCAGCACAGCCACCGTGGCCCCGTTCATCAGTGCCACCTTCAGCTCGCGCAGCACCAGGCGGCGGGTGTTGGAACGGGTCAGCTGGTTCATGGCGATGGCGCG
>JAGREI010000007.1:0-6562 GCA_020446625.1 Erythrobacter sp. | reverse complement strand
CCGGCATTGCCGCCGATGCTGGCGACGATGGGCATCAGGATCGCGAGCGCCACCAGCTGCTCGATCGCGGCGCCGAACATGGCGATGATGCTGCTCGCCACCACGGCGGTGCCGAGGTTCGCCACCAGCCAGCGCACGCGGGCGGAGTATGCGTCGCGCAGCGGCTCGTTGATGTCGCCTTCGCCTGCGCCGGACAGCAGCAGGGTGTCCTCGCTCGCTTCTTCCTGGATGATGTGGACGATGTCGTCGACGGTCAGCTGGCCCACCAGCCGCCCGTCGTCGTCGACCACGGCGGCGGAGATCAGCGCGTACTTCTGGAAGCGGAGGGCGACCTCCTCCTGGTCCATGTCGGTGGGGATCAGCGTCTGGTCGCGCTTCATCACGTCGGTCAGGGCCACGTCGCGCGGGGTGCGCAGGATCCAGCTGAGCTGGCAGGTGCCGACCGGGTGGAAGCGGTGATCGACCACGAACACTTCCCAGAACTCGGTGGTCAGCTGGTCCTCGCGCCGCAGGTAGTCGATGAGGTCGCCCACGGTCATGCTTTCGGGCACGGCCACCAGCTCGCGCTGCATCAGGCGACCGGCGGACTCCTCCGGATAGGCCAGCGCGGTCTCGATCGCGGCGCGATCCTCTGGCTCGATGGCGTCGAGGATGGCGCGCTGTTCGGTCTCGTCGAGGTCCTCGATCAGCTGGACGGCGTCGTCGGTTTCCAGCTGTTCGACGATCTCGGCCACCGTCTCTGCGGGCAGCGTCTCGACCATGTCCTCGCGCACGTGGTCGTTGAGCTCGGCCACCACGTCGCTGCTCATCAGGTCGGTGATGGCAGCGGCCAGGTCGGCGCGTTCCTTGCGGTCGAGCAGCTCGAACAGGTCGGCAATGTCGGCCGGGTGGAGCGGTTCGACCAGTTCGTAGACCGAATCCTCGATCTCGTCGTACAGCGCCTCGCGCACCTGCTTGACGAATTCGGGCTTCAGCCGGTTCTCCTCGTCGAACTGCGCGCCTTCGCCCTGGCCCCGATCCTCATCGAGCACCTCGGCGTCGCCATGTTCGTGGAGATCGGTTTCGGCCATGGCGGTGGTCTATTGTGCTGCGCTGCAAAAGCAAGCGCCCCGGCCCGGCGAGGCGTGACATTCGCACCACCGCGCCTATATCGGCGGCCAGACAATCCCCAAGGCGTTCCAAGGAGACGTATCAATGGCCGACAAGAAGCTCACCTTCACCCTCGACTGCGGCGACGGAAAGGGCGGTGACGTGGTGATCAAGCTGCGCGACGACGTTGCGCCCGGCCACGTTGAACGCATCACCGAACTGGCTGGCGAAGGCTTCTACGATGGCGTGGTGTTCCACCGCGTGATCCCCGGCTTCATGGCGCAGGGCGGCGATCCCACCGGCACCGGCATGAGCGGCTCGTCGAAGCCCAACCTGAAGCAGGAATTCAACGACGTGCCGCACGTGCGCGGGGTGTGCTCGATGGCGCGCACGTCCGACCCGAACAGCGCCAACTCGCAGTTCTTCATCTGCTTCGACGACGCGCGCTTCCTCGACAAGCAGTACACCGTCTGGGGCGAAGTCGAGAGCGGCATGGAACACGTCGACGCGCTGCCCAAGGGCGAACCCCCGCGCGCGCCCGGCAAGATCGTGAAGGCGACTGTCGCCTGATGACTGCGCTTACCGGCTTTCCGAAACGAGCCTGATCTCCATCGGTTCTTTCGGATCGCCGGTCAGCACCAGCGAGGCCGGGATCAGCACCAGCCACATCCCAGCCAGCACCAGGCATATCCAGGTGGCCGGCGCCCGGCCCCACCTGGAGCCGGAATCGGCGGAGAACGGCTCGGGGAAGCAGAGGCTGAGTTCCTGTTCGCCCCATACGCGCTTCAGGTAGCTGCGCTGCTGCTGCGCAGCCTTGATTCCCTGCAACGTCGCCAGGGCGACGATGATCGAGACCGCCGCGATCAGGCATTGCACCACCCACCGTGCCGGTGCGCTGGCATCGGCGGTGGCCACCAGCGCGTAACCCGCGATGGTGAAGCCCTGGAATGTCAGGTTCCAGGTCATCCGGGTCGAGGCGAGCGACTGCTCGACCTGGATTTGCTGGGTAATCATCTCGGCCAGCCTGATCTTGGCCGCTGACGGTTTCTGATCGAGCTTTGCCGAGCGGCTGGCGTCGAGTTCCTTGCCTGAAAATGACTTGAAAAGGCTGGAGAATGCCAAGCCGTCACTCCTCTTCGCGCGAAGGTGCCACGTTGCGGTAGCGGATCAGCCACTCGCCGTTGATCTTTACCAGATCGTCCACCCCCTGTCCCGCCGCCGCGATGAACGGCGCATCGGGGCTGCCTGCCATGCCGCCGGTGCCGAACACGGTCTGATGGTAGTAGTGATAGCGGGCAGTATCGGGTCCGGTGAATTCCAGCCACTGGTTCATGGTGAAATGGTGCATCCGCCCCATTGTCACCCCTTCGCTGCGACGTTGTTGCTGGCTCTCCAGTAACCCGTTGATCATGCCGCGCAGGGCTTCGTGTCCCTGCACCCGGCCAAAGGCGCCGTCCTGAGTGAAATTCGCCACGTAGGCATCGGCATCGAGGTGGTCGAGAGAGCGGTCATAGGCCCACATGCGCGCCTCGATTGCCTCGCGGTCGGCATAGCGTTGCACGAGCTGTTCGGGCGTCATCTGCGGTGCGGCGGCCTGCGGCGGCGGGCCGACGGGCAGGGTCATGGGATCCCAGTGCTCGTCCGCGCGGCCATCGACGAAGCGCCAGGTGTCGAACCAGGTGGTGGTGTAGCTTTCCTCCGGATTGTCGGCATAGGGCACGATCCGGCGGGTGAGCACGGTGACGTAGTCGCCCTCTGCCATCACCGCCACCACGCCGTTGGGATCGTCTGCCGACAGCGCGGGGCAGGGGTCCAGCGGTTCGCGCCGGGCGATCTGGGTGAAGTAGTGAACCACCCCTTCCAGCCCCGATGCGGCGACCGGGTTGTGCTGGATATAGGCGTCGGTCAGCCACTCGCTGGCGCGGCTCCACTCGTTGCACTTCAACAGGTTGCGCTGGATGTGCAGTGCGGCCTGCTTGTTGCGGTTGAGCAGTGGATCGGGGCTGGTGAACAGGCTTTCGGGATCGGGATGCGGCACCACCGGATCGCTCAGCGCGCGCATCTGCGCGGCGGCGGGCATGGCGAGCGACATGGCAACGGTGGCCAACACAACCTTGGCGAGCTTCATCGGACAGTCCCCTCTCTTTTTGACTTTGCCCGAAACTGCCCGATTTCCTTCGCCTTGGCTAGGGTCTGTCCTGATCAGGACAGGCTCTAGAGCGCAGCCTCCACCAGCCAATCATGGAAGATCCGCACCGCACGCGCGTCGAGATCGGCCGGGCGGCAGAGGAACCAGTAGGAATAGGGGCTGGCCACCTCCACATCGAACAGCCGCGCCAGTCGCGGGTCATTGTTCCGGGCGATGTGATCGTCGTGCATGATGGCAATGCCGATGCCCTGCGCGGCGGCCTCCAGGATCAGCTGGCCCGAATCGTAGTGGTCGATGGCGGCGGGTTGCAGCCGCTCCAGCCCCATGGCGGATTTCCACGCATCGAAGCTCGAAGGCATGTCGGTGTGGATCAGGAAGGTCTGCTGCGCCAGCGCCTTGGCGTCGGGGTTCGCGCCCAGCTTCTCCACTAGCGCGACATTGGCGATGGCGTGGACGGTATTGTGATCCAGCTGCACCGCGTAAAGCGAGGGATCGGGCCGCGCGGTCAGTGTGATTGCCGCGTCCAGCGTGTCGCCCACGCGGTCGATCAGGTGCGGGCCGGTGTCGATATCCAGGTGCAACCGGGGATACTGTGTGCGCAGTTCGGCCAGGCGCGGGAACAGCCGCTGGGTGCCGAACAGCGGCATGACCCCCAGCCGCAGGCGCTGGGTTTGCAGGTTCTCGCTCTGCGATTCGACTGCGGCGGCCAGCGCCTCCAGGTGCGGGGCCACGGTATCGTAGAAATTGCGCCCTTCGTCGGTCAGCTTCATCGTCTGCCCCGACCGGCTGAACAGCTTGCGCCCGGTGAAGCTTTCGAGGTTGCTGATCCGCCGCGACAGTGCCGAGGGGCTCAGCCCCAGTTCGTTGGCCGCCGAACGCGCCGAGCCGAGCCGCACCACGCGAATGAAAGCCTCTAGGGCGCGCAGGGGCGGCAGGCGGCGCATGGCGGGCAATGTGGCAGCAAAGTGGCGCGTGTCGAGGCCAAAATTACACCGGCAACCACATTTTTGCTGCAACGCACAAGTTTGTGCTGCATCGCAGTAAAGTTGTTGCCGTCATGTGACCGAAACAGCGATCAGCCGTCGTCCGACTCCTCTTGCGGAGCGGGTCGGTGCAGCCGCAGGCGGGTGACGTGGGTCTCGTCGCCGTCGGTGACTTCGATCTGCCAGCCGCTGGGATGGGTCAGCACCGCGCCGGGTTGCGGCACTTCGCCCGCCAGCACGAAGGCGAGGCCGCCCAGCGTGTCGACGGCTTCCTCCACCTCGGCCAGCGCCGGATCGCCAACCAGCAGGGCGACGTCGTCCAGTTCGGCGCGGGCATCGGCGTCCCACAGCCCGTTGCCCACCTCGATCACCAGCTGCGGCTGTGCCTCGTCGTGTTCGTCCTCGATCTCGCCCACGATTTCCTCGACCAGGTCCTCGATCGTGATGATCCCGTCGGTGCCGGAAAATTCGTCGAGCACGATGGCGAGGTGCGTGTGCGCGGCGCGCATGTCGGCCAGCACATCCAGCGCCCCGCGCGCCTGCGGCACATAGAGCGGCTGGCGCATCAGCACGGTCCAGTCGGCGGGCGGATCGCGCTTGTCTGCGAGGAAGGCGAACACGTCCTTCACGTGCATCATGCCGATCACGTCATCCAGCTGGTCACGATAGACAGGCATCCGCGAATGGCCGTGTTCGGCAAAGGTCGCCACCAGTTCGTCCCAGCTGGCATCGGCGGACACCGCCACGATCTCGCCGCGCGGAATCGCCACGTCGTCGGCGTCCAGCTCGCTGAAATGGAGCAGGTTCTTGAGCATCACCAGTTCGGCGGAGGACAGGTCGCCGGTCGCCGCCGGGCCTTCCGCGCCGTTGCCGTCCTCGTGCTCGTCGATGGCTTCCTCGATCTGTGCGCGCAGCGAGGTGTCGCTGGCGTCCGCGAACAGGCCGCGAATCGCGTTCCATATGCCGCCAGATTGACCACTGGTCTGGCCACCGGGCTGTGCGCCGGTGCCTATACCGGCGGTGGTGCTACTTTCCGCGTCTCCCTGCTGGGAGTCGTCCGGTCTGTCGGTGTCGGGCATCGCCCTGCTGGTGTCCCCTATGAATCCTGAACGTGGCTATATGGGTCGTCGATCCCCATCAGTGCAAGCGCCTTGACCTCCAGCGCCTCCATTTCCTCTGCCTGCTCGTCGGATATTTCATGGTCGTGACCGGCCAGGTGCAGCAATCCGTGAACCAGCAAGTGCGCCGCGTGGTGTTCCAGCGGCACCTGCTTGTCCGCCGCCTCGCGGGCACAGGTTTCGTGGGCAAGGGCGATATCGCCCAGCATCTCGGGGAAGGGCTCGTCAGGGTCGAGGTGGACCAGGTCTTCGCGTTCGAGCATCGGGAAGCTGAGCACGTTGGTGGGCTTGTCGCGCTGGCGCCATTCGCGGTTCAGTGCGTGGACCTCGGCATCGCTGGTGAACAGCACAGAGGCGACCAGCCGCGGATTGGCCAGTTCGGGCGCGACCTGCGCCAGCGCCGCCGCCGCGCGTTCGGCCAGCGCCGCCCAGTCGCCTGCGGGCCAGGGCTCCTCGATGTCCACATCGAACTGGATCATGGGGCGGGATAGGGCGCCGCGTTGCAGGCCGGGCCGGACCAGTCGACCGCCACCATGCGCGCCTGGTCGAGCACCAGCACCATGTCGCCTGCGGGGATCGTCAGCGTCAGGTCGCCGCCGCCCAGGTTGAGATCGCGCGGCGCACTGGCCACGCCTTCCACCACCGCGCGATGGCGTACCGCCTGCGGATAGGTGGCGGAATTGTAGGTGAGGCCCGGCAGCATCACCCGCTGCTCGCCGCCCACGGGGCCTTCGCAAAATATCGTGCCGCTGGCGGGATGCGTGGCCCCGGCGGCGAGGCGGTCGACCACGAACCAGCCTTCCACCTGCACCCGCTCGCCCGCGTGCGCGGCGAGGAAGGCGGACGGATTCTGGCGGATTTCGGCCACGGTGAAGGCTTGCGTATTGGTGCCGCGCCACTGGCCATAGGACTGCGGAATCATGCAGCCGGCCAGCGCCAGGGCCAGCGCCATGGCGGCGGCAAGGCGCAAAGGCTCAGGCACCTTCGCCTTCGTAGGCTTCGACGATCCGCCCCACGATCGGGTGGCGCACCACGTCGGCGCTGGTGAAGTGGGTAACGCCGATGCCTTCGACGCCTTCCAGCCGCTCGACCGCGTCGGCCAGGCCGCTCATCCGGTCACCGCCGGGAATGTCGACCTGTCGCGGATCGCCGCAGACCACCATGCGGCTGTTCTGGCCGAAGCGGGTGAGGAACATCTTCATCTGTTCGCGCGTGGTGTTCTG
>JAGREI010000109.1 GCA_020446625.1 Erythrobacter sp. | reverse complement strand
CAGCCCGTGCCAGTGGATCGAGCTGTCCTCGTCCAGCAGGTTGGTGACGTTGAGCGTCACCTGCTGTCCTTCGGTGAGGCGGATCAACGGGCCGGGGACAGAGCCGTTCACCGCCACCGCATGGCCCATGCGCCCGCCGGTGCCGAAGTGGTGACGGGCAATGGTAAGGTCGATCACGTCGCCCGACACTTCGCCAAAACCCCGCCTTGCATGGCTCAACGACTGGCCCTGTGCCCAGGCAGGCATGGCCAGGCCGGCAGCGGCCAGCGTGGCTGAACGGGCGAGGAACTGGCGGCGGGAAGTGGTCATGGCGGGCGGGTTATCTGGTTTCAGTTGTCACTACAAGCCGGGTGGCGTGGCCGCTGCTGCGATCAGCGCGGCATGGGCCGCGCGCAGGCTTGCGGGAACGACCAGGCCCGCCGCCTCGGCCTGCTTGGCCTGGCTGTCGCTGGTGAATGCGCGGTCGGGCGCCTTGGCATCCACGCCCGCCACCCCGGCCATGGCTGCGCAGGTGGCCGCATCGGGGTGCACCCCGAAATGCGGGAGAATGGTGTCGCTCACCGCGGCGGGCAGCGCGCGATAGTCGACAAAGCAGCCGTGCGGATCGTGCCGGGCTGCCAGCGCGGCGCGGCAGATGCATTCGGTCATCCAGGCGGGATAGGCGGCGGGGTCCAGCCCTTCGGGCAGGGTCATGCCGAAAGCGTCGAGGTGCAGTTGCCCCAGCTGGACGTGCCGCCCCGGTGAGCGGTGTTGCGATACCAGCACCTCTGCCGGGTCGCGGAACAGGAAGCACCACGGCGTGGCCGGGAACACCCGCTGCAACAGCGGCATGGCAAGCGTGTGCCAGGCGTCCAGCTTGACCATGCCGCGCTTGCCCGAGCCATCGCGAAAGCGCAGCAGCGCGGCCATGGCGGCGTGGACCATCCATTCGGGCAGCAGGCCCGCGCCTGCCAGCTGCACCACGTGATCGAGGAACGGCGCCTCTGCCACCACCACGTTGCCGGGGTCTGCGGCGAGCATCCGCGTGGTGAGGGTGGAGCCGCAGCGCGACAGGTGCAGCAGCAGCCCGTCGGGCGCGGGGGCATTGGCGAACTGTTCCAGCGCGGTGATCGGCGTCAGGCAACGCAGCAGCAGGTTGATGGGCAGGCCGCGCATCCGGTGCTGCGATTGGTAGAAATAGGCGTCGACCAGCGCATCTGCGCCGAACCAGAGCCACTCTATCACCAGCTGATCCGCGTGTATGGTCATACCCGCCGGCAGGAAATCGGCGGGCGGAGCCTGGTCGAGCACGAACAGCGGCTGCGGCCAGCCGGGTTCGACGGCTTCGGCATCGAACTGCGCCATCAGCGATGCGAGCGGCTCCATGGGCTGGCCCAGCACCCGCGCCGCGTCCTGCGCCGTAAGGCATTCCCCCAGCCGCCGTCGCAGGGAGTGATCGGTAAGGCAGGCTGCGCGGATAGCCGCCAATTCATCGGGTGAGAGCAAGCGGCGATCTTTCGCTGGGGGTTGGCAGCCGTCCTAGCCGATCGGGCTTGCCGTTCCAAAGCAAAAGGCCCGGCAGGATCGCTCCTGCCGGGCCTCTTGTGTGACTTGCCTTGGTGGCTGGGCTTAGAAGCCCATGCCGCCCATTCCGCCCATGTCGGGCAT
>JAGREI010000108.1 GCA_020446625.1 Erythrobacter sp. | reverse complement strand
CCATGTGGCTGACATCGAACAGCCCGGCGCTGGTGCGCGTCCATTCGTGTTCGGCCACGATGCCTTCGTACTGGATGGGCATGTCATAGCCCGCGAAGGGGACCATCCGCGCGCCCCGCGCACGGTGCCAGGCATCGAGCGGCAATGGCTCCAGCGGCAGGTCTTCCAGGTCGTTGTCAGGTTCGTTCATCGACAGTCCTCAGCACGGTACGGCAGCGCCCGACCACCGGGCGCCCCTGCTTCCATGCCCCCTCTGTCGCTGGACCTGAGAGCCTCGCGCAGGGAATGCCCGCGCTTACCCCTTCGGTGGCCCCGGACCTTGCCGGGACGCTTTCCAGAGTGCCTGGCCAGTCATGCTGGCACGAGCCGCGCGGTCCATTGCGCCTGAGAGTTTCCGGGGCGGTTGCTCCTTCGGCGGTTTCGACGGAAAGGTGCGAAACACTCTCCCGCGCAGCCAGCCGATTTCACATATGCGAATCGACAGGCCCCGTGGCTCTGCTGCAATCCGCCTCTGCGGTCAATCCCGATTGCGCAGCCGGTGGCGGACAACTGCCGCGACGAAGGCGGGCGCGGAGACGAACATGCGCCGCCACAGCCGTTTCGGCTCGCCCACCAGCCGGGGCAGCCATTCAAGGCCAAGGTCGCGCCACACCTTGGCCGGGCGCTGGATCCGGCCAGCGTAGAAATCGAACACCGCGCCGATCGAGCCGATCAGCCGGGTATCGAGGTGGGCGCGGTTGGCCTCCACCCATTTTTCCTGCTTGGGTGCGGTCATGCCCACCCACAGCACATGGGGCCGGAACTGGTTGACCGCCGCGTGCATGGCGGCGTTGTCCTCGGCGGTGAATTCGGGCTTGTAGGGTGGGGAATGGGTGGCGACGCTGATCTGCGGCCAGTCCTGCGCCATCTTGTCGCGGATGATCGCCAGCACGTCATCAGAGGAACCGAGGAACATCATCCGCCCGCCGCGCGCGTTCACCGCCTGGCAGGCGAGCTGGAACAGGTCGAACCCGGTCACCCGTTCGCGGATCGTGCCACCGTTGAATTTCGAGGCGAAGACCACGCCCACCCCGTCCGGCACCAGCAGGTCTGCTGCCAGCAGCGCGGCCTTGAACCGGGGATCGTGGCGCGCGACCTCGATCGAATGCGGATTGGCGCAGGCGAGATGGCGCGCCGTGCCGTCCTCCGCGTCGATCCACGCCGCCATGTAGGGGGCAAGGCCCGCGGGCGGCAGGGTGCAGACCGGGTATTCGAGCACGCGCTCGGTGGGAGGCGGGGCCAGCGTCATCGCCCTTGCGCTTCCAGCAGCGGGCCAAGCCGGTCCGCGAGGTCCGCCGTCACCGCGCGCCCGCCTTCGGCATTGAGATGCAGCGGGTCGATGAAGAATTCGCTGTGGTGCTGCCACGGCTCGCGCAGGTCGATGAATGTGACGTTGGGGTGTTCGTCGGCCAGCCGGTGCAGCAGGGCATCGACTTCGGCGGCCCTGGCCGGTTCGACGTTCTGCCATTCGGCGGTGGTCGGCACGAAGGTAAGGAAGACCGGCCAGCCGCGCTGCTCGCTCTCGTCGAGGAATTGCTCGAACAGCGCGACCTGCGCGGGGTCGATCTCGATCCGGCGGAAACGGCCGCTCGCCACTTCGGCGGCCAGCGTCTCGGGGTTGAAATGGCCCGCCACCGAATTGTTCCAGTTGCCCATCCACCCGCGCAGCGCGGCGTTAAGCAGCACGTCGTCGTAACGGTAGAGGTGGCTCACCTGCCGCTGGAACACTTCCCATTCGCCCGCGGCGCGCCGGTCGATCAGCCCGCGCACCAGCGGATCGTCCATGTGCGGGTAGAACAGGGTGTAGGAATTGGAGCTGAGCCCGCGCGCGGTGAACAGGTGGTTGTCCACCCCGAACACCACCGCGCGAATGCCGTCAGGGTGCAGTTCGGCATAGTGGCGCACCATCAGCACGCGGTCTTCCAGCGCCGCCCCGGCGCGGGCGTAGTTCGCCACCGGCAGGCCCAGGCGGCGTTCGAGCATGGACTTGTCGATCCCCAGCACCACGTGGCTGTGGCCCACCAGCAGCACGGCCTCGGGCTGGTCGAGCCCGAAGTAGCGGTCGATCCCGTGGCGCAGCACCATGTCGCCCAGCCGGTCGACCACGAAGAAGGTGGCCAGCGCCACCAGCAGCACCAGCAGCGGGCGCTTGAGGCGGGAGGCGAATGTGGCTTGCGTCATGCTTTCCTCCCTAGAACTGGAAATAGATGAAGGCGCCCGACGTCGCGCCGAGCAGGGCCATGCCGCAGACCAGCAGCGCCGAACCCGCCGCGCGCAGCACCGGCGGGAAGGGGCTGGGGGTGAAGTAGATGCCGAACCACCCCCTGGCCTGCGCCACCTGCACCGCCAGCAGGAACAGCACCAGCGCCATGTTGATCGCCGCAGTGAAGCGCGATGCGCCCAGGTCCGGCGTGGTCGGCGGCTGGCTGAGGATGGTGCTGACCACGTACCAGGCGTCGGCCAGGCTGTCGGCGCGGAAGAACACCCAGGCCAGCACCACCGCGTGGAAGGTGACAAGAATGCCCAGCAGGCTGGCCCACCAGCGCGGCTCCTTCGGCGGTGGCACCACGCGGTTCCAGCCCCATTGCACGCAGTAATAGGCCGCGTGCAGCGCGCCCCAGATGACGAAGGTCCAGGCCGCCCCGTGCCACAGTCCGCACAGCACGAACACGATCAGCAGGTTGCGGTAGGTCGTTGCCGGCCCGCGCCGGTTGCCGCCCAGCGGGATGTAGAGGTAGTCGC
>JAGREI010000107.1 GCA_020446625.1 Erythrobacter sp. | reverse complement strand
CCTTGCGGTGCATGATGTTCTTGAACTTGGAATGGCCTGCCATGGGAAACTCTGAACAACTCTGGCTGTGAATGAAGTGCGCGGCCCTTACACCGGGGTTAGGCCCTAGAGCAACCGCTGCCACCACCCGACGTCGCGCCAGGCGCCATAGTCTGCGATCCGCCGCGCCATCTCAGCCTCGTCGGGGGCCTCGGTTTCGAAGCTGACCCAACTATCGGTGACGAAGGGCGCGTAGATGGCAGCGCAGGGGCATGCGTCGCGGGCCCGATCGGCGGGGCGGATCGTCAGGTCCATCGCCCGCCCCGGCTATAGCGCGTCCGAGTTGATCTCGATCCGCCGCTCGTCGCCCCAGGTCACCACCGATCCGGTGACGCGGTTGGCTTCGAGCAGCTGGATCACCCGGTTCGGCGCGGGCATCCGGTCCTGCGTCGGAAAGTTGAGGTTGCGCGCGGGCATGATCAGCGAAACCGAATAGTGGCCCGACGGGTCATCGCCTTCGTCCGCCAGCAGCTGCCCCATCACATCGGGCGCGACGTGGACGGCACTGCCGTTGTCGCCCAGCGCCAGCAGGTAACTGTCGGTCGCGGCATTGGCGCGGTAGACGACCTGCACCGGGCCGATCTCATGATCGCGGCACCATGTCACCGGCGCGGCGGGTTCGGCATCCGCCCCTTCCTCCTCGTCGTGGGCTTCACGCGCGGCCTGCATGATGAGATTGCCCAGCAGGCCCGCCAGCGGCCCACCCGCCGCATCGCCGCGCACGTCGCGCGCGCGGCCGCGGAAGCGCAGCCGGTCGGGACAGTCGATGACGGGGGCAACCTCGCCGCCGTCACCCACCGGCACCTCCAGCGCGCGCAGCGCCTCGTCCATCCACAGCGCCAGTTGCGCCGCCGAACGCCGGCCCGAGCTGGCGCGCAGCTTCACGAACCATTCGCCTGTATCGAACAGCGCTACGCCCGTGCTGTTGCGCGCAGACCCTTCGCCCAGCGTGTAGAAGGCGCGCAGGCCCGAGGCATTGGGCTGGCCGGGCGGGACGAAGGCGCTGGCCTCGAAGGCCAGTTCTGGCGACTGGCTGGCCAGCTGGCTTTCCAGCGAAGCCTGCGCCTGCGCAAACCACACCGGCACGTCGCCATTGGTATGGCGGAAGATGTAGACGCTCAGCCGCTCACGCGTGATGGGATTGTCGAAATTGATGCCCACGTCGAGGAAGTCCTCGGCGTAGAGCGTGGCTTCACCGCGCGGCAATCCCGCCAGTTCGGCAGGCACCACCACCTGGCTGTGCGGGTGGGTGAACACTTCGCCTGCGGGCAGGTTCAGCCTTTGCTGTGCCTGGGCCGCAGGGGCAAACAGCGCGGCAAACAGCGCAACTGGCAGCGCGGCCAGGCCCGCTGCAAACAGTTTGAATAGACGGCGATCCGGCATGGTGGCCTCCCCTCTCCCGTGCAGGCTTGCACAGGCGCGGGAAGGCCGCAAGCGCCTGATGCGGCTACATCATCCCCAGCGCGGCCTTGTAGGTATCGAGGATCATTTCCTGTTCGCTGCGATCGTCGGGCTTCATCTTCCGCAGGCGCACGATCTGGCGCATGATCTTGGCGTCGTAGCCCACCGCCTTGGCTTCGGAATAGACGTCACGGATATCCTCCGCGATGCCCTTCTTCTCTTCCTCGAGGCGTTCGATGCGCTCGATCAGCAGGCGCAGGCGGTCGTCGGTGGCATCGGCCATGGGGGTAAACTCCGGATAGAGGTGAGAATCGGTTGGCGGCTGGTTAGCGGCAGCTTGGCGGCGGGTGAAGGGGCCGGAGAAGCCACGCGGGCGCTTCTCCACGCGATTCTGTTCGCCTTTGTGATGCAGGTCACCGCAGCCGGCGCGAAATGTCGGCAGGACAGCGCGGACGGGATTGTGCCGCCGCATGGCTTGGGTCTATCCTGCGCGCATAGTCCAACGGGGGACGACTACAGATGGCTGACGTTTTCATTTCCTACTCGCGCACCAACCAGGAAAAGGTTGCGCAGATCGCCCGCGCGATCGAGGCCGAGGGGTACGAGGTGTGGTGGGACGCCGAACTGCCGCCGCACATGAGCTATGGCGAGGTGATCACTGCCAAGATCGAAGGCGCCAAGGCCGGGCTGGTGGTCTGGTCGAAGGAAGCCGCCGCCAGCGAATGGGTGCGGGCAGAGGCCGATGCCGCGCGCAACCAGAAGAAGCTGATCCAGACGGCGCTGGGTGACATCATCCCGCCGCTGCCGTTCAACCAGATCCAGTGCGCCAACCTGGGCGACTGGAACGGCGAGGCCGACCATCCCGGCTGGAACAAGGTGAAGCAGAGCCTGGTGGCGCTGTGCGGCGCGCGCATTCCCAGGGCCGCTGCCGCGCCGGCAGCGGATGCCCCGGTTGCCCCTCCGGTGGCCACGCCTGCACCCCCGCCGCCCGCACCGGTGAAAACCGGGCCGATCGGTGCCAGCCCCGCTGCCGCGCCACCGCCTCCGCCGCCGCCTCCTCCCCCGCAGCTACAGCCCATGCCCACGATCCAGCCGCTGGCGGCGATGGGATCGTCGAGTTCGTCGGGTTCGTCAGGTTCGTCCAGCGTGTCGGGCGTGGAGAAGGCCAAGCCGAATTACATGGTGCTGGGCGTGCTGGGCGGCGTGCTGGCCGTGGCCCTGCTGGGCCTCGCCTACATCGGGCTTTCCGGCGACGGCAACCCCGGCAGCAGCGACTCCAGCGACACCAGCGACAGTTCGGGCAAGCCCGGCGACGAGCAGGCCAGCACCCTGGTCACGCCCAATGGCCAGCCCGCACCCGGCCCCGCGCAGCAGAACGCCGCACCGGGCCAGCAGGCGCAGGCCGCCCCCGCACCGCAGGCTGACGGCTACAACCGCGACGTGGTGCTGATCAACCAGTCCGGCGACACGATCATGTACCTCTACTGGTCGAACGTGAACGAGCAGAACTGGGGGCCGGACCGGCTGGGTTCGGGCGTGCTGGCCGATGGCCAGAACATGCCCGCAACGGTGGACGACGGCACCGGCGCCTGCAATTTCGACTTCCGCGCGGAAACCGCCGGTGGGCAGGAGATCGAACGCCGCAACGTGAACGTCTGCGGCATCTACGAGATCTATTTCAACTAGGCCCGATGATGCCGGCCCAGATCCGCAGCCGGACCCTGTCCGCATGACCGTGCCTGGCAAGATCGCCATGTACTGCGGGCACATGTTCAATGCCGGCAGCACGGAGGAAACCGACCTGGCGGCGCGGATCCACGCCGCCCTGGCCGAACAGGGCGTGAGTGTAGGCTACGGCCCGCTGGCCTGCGGGGCGGATATCCTGATTGCCGAGGCGCTGCTGGAACGCGGCTGCGAATTGCAGGTGGTGCTGCCCTTTGCCGAGGAGGACTTCATTGCCGAATCGGTGCTGTGCGGGGGCGAGGACTGGCTGGTGCGTTATCACGCCTGCCGCCAGGCCGCGTCGGCGGTGCATTTCGCCACGCCCGGCGCCTATGTGGGGGACGACAACCAGTTCGCCTACAACTCGCAATATGCCATGGGCCTGGTGGCCCTGCGCGCGCAGATCGAGCAGGCCGAGACGGTGCAGCTGGCGGTGGTGTCGGACAAGTTCGCCTCGCTCTCGCTGACCGGGCTGGCCGGGACCATGGCCGATATCCGCCAGTGGCAGGCGCTGGGGCGACAGACGGTGACGATCCCCGCCGGGCCGGTGCCGCGGCAACTGACATTCCCCCACCACGATCCCATCGGGGACGGCACCCGGCGCGAAATCCGCTCGATCCTGTTTGCCGACTACAAGGGCTTTTCCCGCCTGGGCGAACGCGACCTGCCGATGTTCATGCACCTGGTGATGGGGCGGATCGCGCAGGTGCTGCACGCGCACGGCGACCACGTCGAATTCCGCAACACCTGGGGCGATGCGATCTACGCCATCGTCGACGAACCGCAGCGCGCGGCGGCAGTGGCGCTGGAACTGCAAGCCGAGCTGGCAGACCTGCCGGTGGAGCTGGTGCCGGGCGGTGACGTGGCAGGAATGCGCATCGGGCTGCACTACGGCCCGATCTGGGTGGGCACCGATCGCATCACCGGCAACCGCCTGTGGTACGGCGGCGAAGTCAACCGCACCGCCCGGATCGAGCCGGTGACGCCGGTGGGCGGCGTCTACTGCACCGATGCCTTCGCCAGCGCGCTGCTGGTGTCGAACTGCCGCAACTGCCGCTTCACCTCGGTCGGCACGGTGGAACTGGCCAAGAGCTTCGGTGAAGTCGAACTGTACCGGCTGGACCGGTTCTAGACCTGCTTGTTCCGCTCCAGGCTCGCCGCCATGCGTTCCAGCTGTTCGGGCGTCGCCTCGGTCTGGAACCGCTGCTTCCATTCGCCCATCGGCATCCCGTGGATCACTTCGCGAGCGGCTTCCTTGTCGCCGGAATAGCCTGCATCCCTGATCCAGTCGGCCAGGCAGTTGCGGCAGAAACCCGACAGCCCCATCAGGTCGATGTTCTGCGCATCGTGGCGGCGGCGCAGGTGGCGCACCAGCCGCCGGAAGGCTTGCGCCGCGACATCGTCGGGCAACAGGTCGAGCGGATCGGTGCTGTCGGTCATTATCTATCCTTGTCTTGTCATGTGCGCCTGTCATAGGCGCTTGGCATGAGCAAACTCGGACCGCGTGACCGAAAGGTCAAGATTCTCGCCACCACTGGCCCTGCCACCGCCGATGCCGAAGTACTGCGCGCGCTGTTTCGCGCCGGTGCCGACGCCTTCCGCGTCAACATGAGCCACGGCGAACACGCCATGCACGCGCAGACCATCGCCAACATCCGCGCGCTGGAGAAGGAATTCAACCGCCCCATCGCGATCCTGGCCGACCTGCAAGGCCCGAAGCTGCGCGTGGGCCAGTTTGCCGATGGCAAGGCGCTGATCCCGCACGGCGCGAAGTTTACCTTCGACCGGTCGAGCGCGCCCGGCGATGCCATGCGCGTGGAACTGCCGCACCCGGAAATCTTCGACGTGATCGAGGTGGGCCAGCGGCTGCTGGTGAACGACGGCAAGATCCGCCTGCGCGTGACCGAAGTCAGTGCCGACACCATCGCCTGCAAGGCCGAAGTCGGCGGGGTGATTTCCGATCGCAAGGGCGTGAACGTTCCCGATGCCGAAATCCCCATCCCCGCGCTGACCGACAAGGACCGGCGCGACCTGGCCTTCGCGATGGAACAGGGGGTCGACTGGATCGGCCTGTCCTTCGTCCAGCGGCCAGAGGATCTGGTGGAGGCGCGGCAGCTGATGGCGGGGCCGGATGGCGAGAAGCGCGGCGCGCTCTGCGCCAAGATCGAGAAGCCGCAGGCCGTCCGCCGCCTGGCCGAGATCATTGCCGAGGCCGACGGCATCATGGTGGCGCGCGGTGACCTGGGGGTGGAACTGAACCCCGAGGAAGTGCCGCCCTTGCAGAAGAAGATCGTCAATCTCACGCGCCTGACCGGCAAGCCGGTGATCGTGGCGACGCAGATGCTCGAATCGATGATCGAAAGCCCCGCCCCCACCCGCGCCGAGGTGTCGGACGTGGCCAATGCGGTCTACGACGGGGCCGACGCGGTCATGCTGAGTGCAGAGACGGCGGCGGGTGCCTGGCCCGAGGAAGCCGTGCTGATGATGGATGCCATCGCCCGGCAGGTGGAAAAGAGCGACGACTACAAGAGCCGGGTGCGGATGCTCGACACCCCGCCTGATGCCACCACCGCGGATGCGCTGGCGCACGCCTGCATGACCATTGCCGATACGGTGGAGATCACCGCCATCGCCGTGTTCACCTCGTCGGGCAGTTCGGCTCGCCGGGTGGCACGCGAACGGCCCGCCGTGCCGGTGATGGTGCTGACTCCGGCGATGAGCGTGGCGCGCCGCGTGGCCCTGCTGTGGGGCGCGCACGCCATCGCCACCCGCGATATCGGCAGCTTCGAGGAGATGGTGGCCAAGGGCAAGCGCATGGCGCTGCGCCACGGCTTTGCCGGCGAAGGCGCGCGCGTGGCGATGATGGCGGGCGTGCCGTTCGGCCAGGCAGGCGCAACCAACCTCGTCCACATTGTGCGCGTGCAGGGTGACGAGCTGGAGGACTACGCGGCGGACTGATTGGTGCTGTGGCCGCCGGTCACGAACCGATGCCCAGCCCCACCCGGCCGCCCCATTCGCCGCCGCCGGTGCTGCCGCTGACGCCCGCCGAGACATAGACCTGTTCGGCCACGCGCCCGGTCAGCGATCCGGCAAAGCCCTGTTCGCCGCCATAGGTCGCCGCGTTCACCCACAGCGAAACATTGCTGCCGGGAATGATCGGGGCGTTGCCCATCGCCATGGACGCCGCCACGCCGCCCGACAGCCGCCGGTCGAGATCGTCGAGGCGGAAATTGGTGGCGGCAAGGCCCGTGGCAAGCCCGTCGACCCGGCCCGTCAGCGCATCGAACTGGGCATCGGTGACGGCGGCAAGGTAGTCCATCGACACCCGCACATTGTCGACCGAGGCGGTGGTGGCGACGTTGCTGACGCCCAGCCGCCCTTGCGAATCCACCGTCACCACCCGTTCCGGCCCGACCTGGGTAACGTCGGAAATGTCGATCCCGGCCACCACCACGGCGGTGCTGCTATTGCCCAGCATGATCTGGTTGTTGGCCGTGGTCGCGCTGTTCTGGCCGATGGCGACCGAGTTAAGGTGCGTGGCCTGGGCAAAGGTGCCCAGCGCGATCGAGCTCGTGCCGCCCGCCGTGGCATTGGCCCCAATCGCGATCGAACTGGCCTGCTCTCCGCGTGCGCCGTTGCCCAGCGCAATGGCATTGCCCGCCACGGCCGTGGTGTTGCGCCCGATAGCGACGGCGTTCTGCCCGAACACCGCCGATGCCGCACCGATGGCGACCGAATTTGACTCGTTCACGTTCGAGCCTTGTCCGATGGCCACGCTGTTGCCAGCAATGGCGCTGACCGTCGCGTCGTTGCCGATCGCCGTGGCGCCGCCCGCCAGCGCCTGCGCCCGCGTGCCGAAAGCCAGCGCGTTGTTCGCCGCCACGGTGTCGGAACCGATGGCCATGGCATCGCGCGCCGCCGTGGCGCGGAAGCCGAAGGCAGTGCCGCGCGCGTCGGTGACGCTGGCGTTGGAACCGATCGCCAGCCCCTGCTCGCCAGTGGCGCTCGCCTGCCGCCCGATGGCCATGGCGAACTGTGCCGCGGCGCCGGTGGCGGCCCCGCTGCCGATGGCAACCGAGGTTGCCCCGGCGGCAATGCTGGCATTGCCCAGCGCCATCGAAGTGGCGCCGGTGGCCGAGGCTGCTCGGCCTAGCGAGACGGCGTTGGCGCCCGAGGCCACCGAACTGGTGCCGATCGCCATGGCGTTCGATGCCGTGGATCGCGCGGCATTGCCCAGCGCCAGTGAGTTGCCTCCATTGGCGAGGGTGGAGCGTGCCGGATCGACCGTCGCCAGGCCGTTCACCACGTCGAGGTTGGCGCCAATGGCGATGTTGCCGTTGGTCTGGGTGACGCCCGTCGTCGTCGCGGTATCGGCCATCGCGCCGAAGGCCAGGCTGGCATTGCCCAGGCTGGTGGAACTGGCGCCAAGCGCAACCGACTGGCTGCCATTGCTGACAGCTTCGACGCCGAGCGCCACGGCCCCGGCGCCGCCCGCGAAGGCACCGTTGGCATCACCCCCTCCGCCGTTATCGCCGCCGATGGCAATGGCATCGACCCCGCCGGCGAAGGCGCGCTTGCCGATTGCGGTCGAATTGACGCCGTCAGTCCGCGCGGACAGGCCCAGCGCCAGCGAAAAATCGGCAAAGGCAAATCCGCCGATAGTTGTTGCAAAGTCCGCGGACGCAGTTCCCCGGATCGATACCGACCCAATACCGGATGCCTGCGCATTGGCGCCCAACGCGACCGCGCTGGACTGCGTCGCTCTGGCCGAGGCCCCCAGAGCGGTCGAATTGGAACCGTCGGCCTGCGAGTTGAAACCCACTGCGATGGAAGAGGCAGCCGTGGAGGTAGCCAATCTGCCGATGGCGATGTCGTCGCCACCTGTGGCAGTCGCATCTGCCCCGATTGCCATAGATCCGATGCCGGTGGCCATCGCGCCTTCGGATCCGGAATCCGAACCGTCGCCGCCGATGGCTAACGAAAATGCCCCTCCGGCAAGTGCTTGCACGCCGATGGCAACGCCCGCGGTTCCGTCCGCCTTGGCTGCACCTCCGATGGCCAGCGAGCGGGAGCCAAGTCCTTGTGCATTGGAGCCAATTGCAGTCGCATCGGTCGCTCCCGCGATTGACGCATTACCGATCGCCGTCGCGCCATTTACAGCGGTGAACGTTCCGCTGAAGGTGCCGTCTACAGGCGGTACAGCCGCGCGCGCCGCCGCGCCGATAGCCGTGTTTCTGCTGCCGATCGACAAGGTGGACTCGCCAAGATTTACGTTGGCGGCCGAGCCTATTACCGTGTGTGTTGCCGAGATCCCGGTAACCACCGAATCCAGCCCGATGGCGATCCCGTTAATGGTGCGCGCTTCGGAGCCGACGCCGATGCTGACCGTACCCGGGCTGAGCGCGAGGGCGCCGGTGCCCAGCGCGGTGGTGTTGGCCCCGGTAGCCTGCGCATTGGCGCCAAAGGCCGCCGCGCTGTCACCTGTCGCATCGGCGCTGGTGCCGACAGCCGTGGCATTGATATTGGTCGCCTGGGTATTGGTGCCGATGGCTACCGCGCTGTGCTGGGTGGCATCGGCGCTGGTGCCGATGGCGGTCGAGTTGTCACCGCTCGCCTGCACATCGCGCCCCACAGCAACAGCAGCAGCTCCCAGTGCATCTGCGCTGAAACCGAGCGCGGTTGCCCCGGAATTGGCCACGGCACTGTTGCCCAACGCCACCGCACTTGATGCCGCGCTCGACGAGGTGCCCAGTGCCGTGCCGTTGATCCCAGTTGCAGTAGCACCGATCCCGCAGGCCAACCGCGTATCGGCGGCCTGGCTATCCGCACCGCCGTCGGTATCGGTCCCGGCGGTGGCAACACCATCATTGTTGGTATCGAGCAGGCAGTCTTCAGCCTGCGCCGGCGCGGCGGCCAGCATGGCAACGGCAAGCGCCAGCGCGGCGGCAGAGGTGTGGAGCGGCAATCGGGTCATGACGGAACATCCTTTCCTGGCAGGGTGGATTGCCGGGAGAGTGTGATGCGCGCGCACGGGCGCCCAAAGTGGCATCTTGTGGCAAGTTGCAGCATCTTGCGGCAAATGGTCGCACCCGCGTGCGACTTCATGCGACTTTGCCCTAGTCGAGCACGGCCCGGCGGGCGTCGCGGTCGATCCGGAAGCGCGGTGCAGCGGCGCCTGCGGGCGGTTCGTAGGCGAAGCCTGCCAGCGCGGGATTCTCCCACTCGGCAGCGGCAAGATCGGCCCCGGCAAGTCCCAGCCAGCGCCCGCCTTCGGGAAACTGCGCATGGGCGGCAAGCTGTTCCCGCCGCTGGCGCGAGAGCGCGACGACGTGTTCTTCCAGCACCATGTCACGGTGCTGCCAGTCGACCGGCATGGGCTGGCAATAGGCATTGTTGTTGCCCTGCTGGCTGCGCCCGAATTCGTCGCCCATGGTCA
Organism: Erythrobacter sp.; assembly: GCA_020446625.1. Classification (GTDB taxonomy): domain Bacteria; phylum Pseudomonadota; class Alphaproteobacteria; order Sphingomonadales; family Sphingomonadaceae; genus Alteraurantiacibacter. The sequence goes on along the minus strand of JAGREI010000107.1, from coordinate 151 downwards.
GCATCACGGTGCCGGTGGATGCGAACAGCGTGCCCAGCAAGGCGCGCGCGTCGGCAGCGCGGCGAGCGATCACCGCCGGATCCTGGCTGGGGCCTTCGGTGCCGTTGTTCCAGCTGAAGTTCTCGCCATGGCCGTCGCGGTTGTTCTCGCC
>JAGREI010000106.1 GCA_020446625.1 Erythrobacter sp. | reverse complement strand
CCGCCGAAATCGAGCAGGGCGTTGAACATGGCGCTCCACCCGTCCATTTCGCCGTTGACCGGATCCTGCGGGCCGAAATCGAGCGCATAGGAAGTGGGGGTGGCAAAAGGCACGCCAACCGTGCCGGCGTCGATCATATCGACGTCGAAATTGCGGTATGCGCCTTCAAGCTCGAAACGCACCGGGCCAGCATCGTAGCCGAGCAGCGCCTCTGCTTCCCAGCCGAGTTCGGTGCTGATTTCGACCGGCGAATTGAATGCCTGTTCGGTGAGCTGGACGTTTTCGGCCTCGCCAATGCCCGAACCCATGCCGAGGTAGAATTCGCCATCGTCGGCCATGGCTGGCGTCGCAATGAAGGCCGTGGCCGTCATCAGGGCGACAGTGAACTTCTTCATCTGGTAATCCCCCATGTAAAAGGGCTGCGGTTGAGGCGCAGCGAGAACGCGTGGAAGAGTGCCCACGCGCCAGCTGCGACCGTGTTAACGCAAACTCGCTGCAATGCGAAGCCTTTCATAACAATCGTAACTGTCTTCCGCTTTCGGGTGGCCGGAATGCACCACAATCGAGCGCGATCCGCCGGTTTTCGATCCCGTTGCGCTTGCAGGCGATGCGGAAACGGGTGCGAAACAGGTCTGCCCATACGCCGGATGGGCGCATACGGCTGAAAAAGCTGGGATCGTTGTCACGACCCTGGCGGATCGAGCGGACGATAGCCATCACCTTGCCCGCGCGATCGGGATAGTGGACGTCCAGCCATTCGCGGAACAGCGGGGCCACTTCGTGCGGCAGGCGCAGGGCAATCCAGGTGCAACCGGCCACCCCCTGTTCCGCCGCGCGAGCGACTATCGCCTCCATGTGGCAATCGGTGATCGCGGGGATCACCGGGGCGATCGAGCACCAGGTGGGAATGCCCGCTTCGGCCAGTTTCCCTATTGCTGCCATGCGTTTGACGGGCGAAGCTGCGCGCGGTTCGAGCTTTCCCGACAACACCGGGTCAAGGCTGGTGACCGAAATCGCCACGCCCACCAGGTTGTGGGTGGCCATGTCCGTCAGCAGGTCAATATCCTGCAATATCCGGTCGGACTTGGTGGTGATGGTGACCGGGTGCCGCGTTTCCAGGCATACTTCCAACACTTGCCTGGTCAGGCGATAGCGTGCCTCAATCGGTTGGTAGGGATCGGTATTGGTGCCCATGGCGATCGGCTGTGGCTGGTAACGCGGCCTGGCCAGGGTCTGGCGGAGCAATTGAGCGGCCTGGGGCTTGGCAAACAGCTTCGTCTCGAAATCGAGGCCGGGCGACAGGTCGTGAAAGGCGTGGGTGGGCCGCGCAAAGCAGTAGACGCAGCCGTGCTCGCAGCCTCGATAGGCGTTGATCGAACGGTCGAACGGCAGGTCTGGAGACTGGTTGAAGGTAAGGATCGCCTTGGGGTGTTCCTCGGTAACGGTGGTTCTCAGCTTGGCCGGGGGTCCATCCAGCGCCTCCATCGCGTCGCGCCAGTCGCCGTCCACCTCGCGCTCCGCCAGCCCGAAGCGGGTGGGGACACGAGCCGACTGGGCTCCCCTGCCGGATTGCGGAACATGGACCTTGCGCATGGAACATAAATAGAACATAAGGCCGCGTCTGGCAACCGGGGGAATGGCGATGGCGCTGTTCGACTATCTCGAATTGCCGGTAACCTCGGTTGCCGGCCAACAGGCTTTCTACGGCAAGGCGTTCGGGTGGGAGTTCACCGGTTACGGCCCGGACTATGCCGCGCACGAACGGGACCCGTGCCAGCTGGCGCTCAATGGCGCTGGCGAGGAACATCGCAGCCGGGCAATCCTGCCGGTGATCCGGGTGGAGGATATCGTTGCTGCGCGCGATGCCGTGCTGGCGGCTGGCGGTGCGATCACGCTGGAGATATTCGCCTTCCCCGGCGGCCAGCGGTTCCATTTCACCGATCCGGAGGGGCTGGAGCTGGGGTGCTACGAACCTGACACAGCCTGACGAAGCCTGACGCTGCCAGGGCTATTTTTCCCGCAGCCGAGGCATCAACTCCACGAAGTTGCACGGGCGGTTGCGGCTGTCGAGCTGTTCGGACAGGATCTTGTCCCAGCCATCCTTCACCGCCCCGTTCGAACCGGGCAGGGCGAACAGGTAGGTCGCCTCGGCCAGCACTGCCAGCGCGCGCGATTGCACGGTGGAGGTGCCGATCGTGTGGTAGCTGACCCAGCGGAACAGTTCCCCGAAACCGGGGATTTCCTTGTCCTTCACGCGGTCGAGCGCCTCCGGCATCACGTCGCGCCCGGTCAGCCCGGTGCCGCCGGTGGAGATCACCGCGTCCACCTGCGGATCGGCCATCCACTGGCGCAGCAGCGCCTCGATGGCGTCGATATCGTCGCGCAACAGCGACCGTGCAACCAGCGTGTGACCGGCATCGGTGATCCGCTGGGCCAGGATATCGCCAGAGGTATCCTCGTCCGGCCCGCGCGTGTCGGACACCGTCAGAAGCGCCACGTTGATCGGGCGGAAGGTGCGGCTTTCGTCGATCGCCATGTTACTGCTGCCCCGCCGACATGTAGAGGCGGCCGTCGCTGCCGGTATCGGGGAACATCGGCCAGCGGTTCTGCGCCAGCGCCAGCCGACTGGGAGAGGCCGCGTTGGCCTGCCTTTCGTACATCCAGTAGTTGCGCATCACGATGGCGACATAGCCGCGCGTTTCCCAATAGGGAATCGCCTCCATGTAAAGCAGCGGATCGCCCTGGTCGTTCACCTCGGTCACCCAGCGGGTGATGGGGGACAGGCCCGCATTGTAGGCCGCCATCACTTGCGGCAGCCGCCCCTGCGTCGCCGGGTTGCGCGCCACCATCTGCAAGTTGCACTGGCCCAGCGCCAGGTTCCACTGGGGATCGAACACGTCGATCGCGCCTGCCGGCCGGCCCACGCAGCTGGCGTGCTGACGAACGGTGGGCGGAGTGATCTGCATCAGGCCCTGCGCGTTCGCCGGGCTGACCGCATTGGCGCGAAACACCGATTCTTGCAGGATATGCGCAAAGGCGAGGCCCGGATCGACTTGCCATCCTGTGGCAGGCGCGATCTTGGGCGCGGGATAGAACGATGCCGGGTCCGCTTCCCCGCCCACCGGGGCGTTCAGCGCCATGTACATCTGCGTCTGCGGGAAGCCGAGTTCGCGCGCCAGCCGCGAATAGGCATCATAGCGGCGTGGATCGTCGATGCGCGCCTGGTGCAGCAGCACCTGGCTGGCCAGCGTCTCACGCCCGATCTCGTCGAGCGCGACGGCCACACGCACGTTCTGGTTGCTGCCGATTGCCTGCCAGTCGGCAGCGGTGAATTCGGCGCTTTCCACCCGGTCGGGCAGCTGGCGACCCAGTTCTTCGCTCGCCAGCATCCCGTACAGCGACTGGTCGAGCAGCGCGGCATCGTTCAACAGGCGCGATGACAGGTCGGACTGGCGGCAGCGCAAGGCCGCGCGCGAAGCCCAGTACAGCGATGCCGCACGCAGCTCGGGATTAACCGCGCCCGCCGCCGCGCGCTGGAAGGCGCCGCCGGCCATCTCGCAATCGCCCAGCCGCCAGGCGGCCAGTCCCACGGTCCAGTCGCCTTCGGGAACCCACGGCCCGGTGCCTGCCGCCACGGTTTGCGCCATGGCCAGGGCAGAGGCGTCCTGGTTCTCGATGAAATAGCTCCAGGCTATGCGCTGGCGCCATTCGGCGCGGGCATCGGAGCTGAGCGAGGCGTCGATCCCGTCGAGCAGCACCCGCGCGCCGGTGGGATCGTCGGCGCTGATCCTCTCGAGGATGGCGGCGCGAATCTCTGATGGCATGGTGCCGTCGTCGATCGAGCTGGGCCGGGTGCGGCGCGGCACCGATCGCTGCGACACCACTTCGCGCTCGTAAGGCAGGCGCGGCGCATCCACCAGGCCGCGCGACTGGCCCAGCCGCACCAGCTGTTCGGCCTGTGGCAGTTCATAGCCGGTCGCCAGCCACTGGGTGATCTGGTCCAGCTCCACCCGCGGGGAATTGGCGGCGAGGTAATACTGCGCGCGGGCCACGTCGTGCAGCAGGCCGCTGGGCCGTTCTGCCAGCAGCGCCTGCACCTGGCTCCACTGTTCGCGCTCGATGGCGGTGAACAGCCGGTCGTAATAGTCGCGATCCTGCGCGTTCAGCTGCTGCGGCGTCGTCCGCTGGGTGACGCGGGCGGTGAAATAGCTGCGCGAATCCGGTTGCGCCTGCTGGGCAATGGCGGGGACGGCGCAGAGCGGGGCGAGCAGGATCGCCAGCGCGGAGAGGGTCTTCATGCGGGACTGGTCCATTCAAGCAGCCGCCGCCACAGCCGCGCACGCTGGCGCGGGTGGTCAAGCAGGCGATCGGGGGCAAAGGTGGTGAGCGTCGGGACTTGCCCGATCGCGGAAAAGGATTCGGGCGGCGCGGCGGGATCGTGGCCCAGCAGCTGCGGCAGCTTGCTGCCCAGCAGCAGCACGCGCTGCGGCCGGGCAAGTGCAACCAGCTGCGTCAGCGCGGCACCCAGCCCGTCAAAGCCGAGATCGGCCCAGTCGGGCAGCGGCTGATGCGCGGGCAGGGCGCTGGCGAGGAACACTTCGCCGCCGTCCACCCCCAGCGCGCTGGCCAGGTTGGCCACCAGCCTGCCGTGCGCGCCGGCCAGCAGCAGGTCGCCATCGCCCGCCTCGGGCATGGGCGCGATCACCATCAGCGCCGCGCCTTCCGCCCCGCGCGGGGGCAGGTTGCGGGCCGCGGCACTGGCAAAGGGATTGTCGGCACTGGCCCACCACTGGCGCAGGGCTTCCAGCGTGCCCGGCAGGGCGGCGGCGCACAGCCGGGGTTCGCGCTGCGGAGTGGGCGTCGCTGACACCTTGGCAGCGGCCCTGGCGGCGGGTGCAGCCGCCTCATCCGGTTCCGGATCGGCCAGCCATGGCACCACCGCGTCACTGAACACCAGGTCCACGCCCGCATCGCGCCACCAGTCGCTGGCAGCGGCCAATTGTTCTGCAAGGGTGATATCGGTCCGGTTTTGCATGATCGGGCTGATGCCGGTCTTGACGGCCTGCCAGCGAGCGATCAAGCCCCCAGCGATGGAACGCCAGCAAAACGGGCGCAAAATGAGGCAGAACGATGGTTGAACGGGAATCGATGCCCGTGGACGTGGTGATCGTGGGTGGCGGGCCGGCGGGCCTGTCGGCGGCGATCCGGCTGAAGCAGATCAATGACGCGCTGGAAGTGGTGGTGCTCGAAAAGGGCAGCGAGATCGGCGCGCATATCCTTTCGGGCGCGGTGGTCGATCCCAGGGCGCTGGACGAGCTGCTGCCCGAATGGCGGACGCAGGGCTGCCCGATGGCGGAAACCCCCGTTACCGACAACTGGCACTGGATGCTGACCAAGAGCGGCAAGATCAGCCTGCCGCACGCGATCATGCCGCCGCTGATGAGCAACCACGGCTGCTACACCGGATCGCTGGGCAACCTGTGCCGCTGGCTGGCCGAACAGGCAGAGGCGCTGGGGGTGATGGTCTTCCCCGGCTTCCCCGCTGCTGAGGTGCTGTTCGACGATAACGGCGCGGTTGCAGGCGTGATCACGCAGGACATGGGCGTGGCCGCAGATGGCAGCCACAAGGGCGATTTCCAGCCGGGCATGGAAATCCACGCCAAGTACACCCTGTTTGCCGAAGGCGCGCGCGGCAACCTGACCAAGCAGATGAAGGCGCGCTTCGACCTTGAAGCCGATTGCCAGCCGCAGGTCTACGGCATCGGCGTGAAGGAACTGTGGGACATTCCCGCCGACAAGCACGTGCCGGGCCGGGTGATCCACTCGCAGGGCTGGCCCCTGTCGGAAAGCGACACCTGGGGCGGCGGCTTCCTCTACCATCAGGCGAACGGGCAGGTGGCATTGGGCTTCGTGACCGCGCTCGATTACAAGAACCCCTGGGTTTCGCCGTTCCAGGAATTCCAGCGGTGGAAGCAGCACCCCGCGATCCGCGAATACCTGGAGGGCGGCACCCGCGTGGCCTACGGCGCGCGGGCGATCAACGAGGGCGGCTGGCAGTCCGTCCCCAAGCTGGCTTTCCCCGGCGGCGCGCTGGTGGGCTGCGCGGCGGGCTTCGTCAACGTTCCCCGTATCAAGGGCAGCCACAACGCCATCCTGTCGGGCATGCTCGCGGCC
>JAGREI010000105.1 GCA_020446625.1 Erythrobacter sp. | reverse complement strand
ATTCCATCAGCGCCGGGACATAGTCGGCCACGCCGAACAGCACCGCGCCCTGGTTGTGGAACTCCACCTCGATATCCTTCAGGACACCGCGGTGTTCCCAGTCCGAGCACGACAGGTACATCGCCTTCTGCGGCGCACCCGCGCACTTGATCGGCATGGGAGGCTGGGAGAACAGCGCGCGACCCTTGTTCAACCCCTGCACCAGTTGCCAGGTATATGGTGCAAGGTCGTAGCGGTAGTTGGAGGTTACGCCGTTCTTACCCAGTGTTTCTTCGAGCCCTTCGATCGCTTCCCAGGCCAGCCGGTTGCCCATGGCCACGATCAGCAGGTCGTAAGTGACCCGCTGACCGTCACCCCAGTCGACTGACTTGGCTTCGGGGTCGAAGCCGTGGACCGCGCCCTTCAGCCAGGTAACCGCCTTGGGCATCACGCTGGCTTCGGGGCGGACGGTGCTTTCCACCTCGAACACGCCGCCGCCCACCATGGTCCAGCCGGGCTGGTAGTAGTGATGCTCGCTCGGTTCGATCACCGCGATGTCGAGGTTGGGGCGGCGCGCCAGCAGCGAAGCGGCGGTGGCAATCCCCGCCGAACCGCCGCCTGCGATGACCACGGCGTGATGGGTGGAAGTGGCTGTCATCGGTTGGTCCTTGGAAACTATGCGGACGTCAGGCCCGGCCGCTCAGCCGCACCAGCAGCATCCCGGCCAGCATGGCGACGGTGAAAACGGCGGCCTGCGGCCACATGGTGGTGATCGAGGCGATGGCCGGGCCGGGACACAGGCCGGCAAGGCCCCAGCCCGCGCCGAACAGCGCCGCGCCACCCAGCAGCTGGCCGTCGATCTTCTTCGTGCCGGGCAGGTGGAAGGCCGGATCGGCCACGGGCTTGAGCATGTTGCCCTGGATCACCCAGGCAATGCCCATCACCACCACCGCGCCGCCCATGACGAAGGCCAGCGTCGGATCCCAGTTGCCGAACAGGTCGAGAAAGCCGCGCACCCTCGCGGGGTTCATCATGCCCGACAGTGCCAGGCCGAAGCCGAACACGGTGCCGGACAGCAGGGAGAAAAAGCCGCGCATCACCAGGCTCCTCCAAGCGCGTTGACCACGGCCACGGTGACGAAGCCGCTGACCATGAAGGCCGCGGTCGCCGCCAGCGAACGGCGCGACAGGCGGCTCATGCCGCAAACGCCGTGGCCGCTGGTGCAGCCCGATCCCAGGCGCGTACCCACGCCCACCACCAGGCCGCCGGCCACGATCCAGCCCCAGCCCGGTGCATATTCAGCCTCGATCGGCCCCAGCAGCAGGTTGAACAGGAAACCGCCCAGCACCAGCCCGCCGACGAACAGCGCGGCCACGGGCTGCGGCATGTCGGTCTGCGCGATGCCGGTGGCGCGGGCCGCCAGGCCGGAAACGCCCGCGATCCGGCCCAGCATCAGCAGCATGATTGCCGCCGCCAGGCCGATCAGCGCACCGCCCAGCAACCCTTCCAGCGGCGCGGCGTCAGGGAAGCCCGGAAGCCCGAAATGGGGCAGGCTCATACCGCGTTGACCGGCAGCTTGAGGTAAGTCACGCCGTTGTCGTCGGCAGGCGGCAGGTGGCCCGCGCGCATGTTCACCTGCACCGAAGGCAGGATCAGCGTGGGCATGGCCAGCGTGGCATCGCGGGCTTCGCGCATGGCCACGAACTCGTCCTCGGTCACGCCGTCGTGAGCGTGGATATTGCCTGCGCGCTCAGCCGCAACGCTGGTTTCCCAGACGTATTCGCTGCGCCCGGCGGGCAGGTAGTCGTGGCACATGAACAGCCGCGTCGCTTCGGGCAGTTGCAGGATGCGGCGCAGCGAGCGGAACAGTTTGCGCGCGTCGCCGCCGGGGAAGTCTGCCCGTGCGGTGCCATAGTCGGGCATGAACATGGTATCGCCCACGAACACCGCATCGCCCACGACATAGGCGATGCAGGCGGGCGTGTGGCCCGGCACGTGCAGCACTTCGACTTCCAGCTGACCGATCTTGAAGGTGTCGCCGTCGGCAAACAGGTGATCGAACTGCGAACCGTCGGTGGCAAAGCCCGGCTCTGCATTGAACAGCTTGCCGAACACGCCCTGCACCGTGGCGATATGTTCACCGATGGCGATCTGCCCGCCCAGCTTTTCCTTCAGGTAAGGCGCAGCGGAAAGGTGATCGGCGTGGGCATGGGTTTCCAGCAGCCAGGTCACTTTCAGATTATGGGAAGTGACATAGTCGATCAGCTTGTCGGCCGAGGCATAGGAAGTGCGGCCCGAGGGGGCATCGAAATCGAGCACCGAATCGACGATCGCCGCTTCGTTGGTCGCTGGGTCGCTCACGACATAGCTGACCGTATAAGTCGCAGGATCGAAAAAGCCCGCAACTTCGGGGCGCAGCGCCGGATTGGCCAGGGCGCGTTCGACCAGCGCGCTGGCCGAGGTGAGGGAGGAATCGGGGGAACTCATTATCCACTCCTTTAATTTACATAAAGTGTGTATATGACTTGATTTGCCAGAGTCAAGAGGTTAAGGAAAACGCATGGCAAACGAACAGGCTCCCTCTCTCCCCCCGCGAATCGGTGACAAGGCGCCCGCCTTCGTCGCGCGCAGCACCGTCGGCCCGGTGAACATGGCGGACTATCGCGGGCAATGGCTGGTGCTGTTTTCGCACCCGGCAGACTTCACCCCGGTCTGCACCACCGAATTCTTGGCGCTGGCCCGCGCGGCAGACCAGTTCGCCCAGCGCGGCTGCGCGCTGATGGGCCTGTCGATTGACACCCTGTTCGCCCACTTCGCCTGGCTGCGGCTGGTGCGTGACCGGTTCGGAGTGGAAGTGCGCTTCCCGCTGATCGAGGATCCCTCGATGGTGATCGCCTGCGCCTATGGCATGGTGCGCAGCGGCGATACCGACAGTTTCGGCGTGCGCAGCAGCTTCTTCATCGACCCTGCGGGCGTGATCCGCGCGATCACCTGCTACCCGCCCAACGTGGGCCGCTCGATCCCCGAGATGCTGCGCATGATCGACGCCTTGCAGGCCGCCGATGCGCATGGCGCGCTGACGCCTGCCGACTGGCAGAAGGGCGATCCGCTGGTCTGCGCGCCCGAGGCATCGCTGGATGCCATCTACGCCGCAAAGGATCCCGGCGACTGGTTCCTAAAGGAACAGGGCTGATGCAGGATGATACCCTGGTGGAGGCGCTGAAGGCCCTGGGCCATCCCCTGCGGCTGGCCATCATGCGGATGCTGGCGCGCGGCGAAAGCAACGTGGGCGAGATCGAGGAGGCGACCGGGATCGGCCAGCCCACGCTCTCGCAACAGCTGGCCATCCTGCGCAAGTGCGAGCTGGTGGCCACGCGGCGGCAGGCCAAGCAGGTGTTCTATTCGCTGGACGGCAAGGCCACGGCGGCCATCGTCGCGGCGCTGGGCGCGCTGGTACCCGTGGCAGCTGCCGAAGTGCCACCGGGCGAACGCACCCCCTCCCCCGGCGTCGCCAACTTCGCCCGGCTATCCATCTAGAGTCTGTCCTGATTAGGTAGAGGCGTTGTCATCGCCACAGGAAGCCCGCTGGCAAGGAGCGACGCGCAGTGCGGGCTGGTGGCCCCGTGCAAGCGGTGCGACGTAGCCAGCGGGCTTCCTGTGGCGACCCCTGCGGGGCGGGCCGCTTTTGGCCCATCGCAGCGTCGATCGTCGGTCACCATGCTTCGGCATGGCTCCCTCCTCTCTCCTTGCGCTGGGCCAAAATCGGCTCCGTGCCAATGCCTCTACCTAATCAGGACAGACTCTAGCGCGCGATTAGTCTGGGCAAGCGCCGCGCACCGGGCTAACGGGCAGGCCATGACCGGACTCGAAGCCAGCATCCGCACCGACTGGACGCGCGAGGAAATCGCCGCGCTGTTCGACCTGCCCTTTACCGAACTGCTGTTCCGCGCCGCCAGCGTCCACCGCCAGCACCACCGCGCGGACGAGGTGCAGCTGTGCACCCTGCTGTCGATCAAGACTGGCGGCTGTCCGGAAGATTGCGGCTACTGCTCGCAAAGCGCCAGCGCCGATTCCGGTGTCGAGGCGACCAAGCTGATGGACGTGCGGGCCGTGTTGCAAGGCGCGGCGCAGGCCAAGGATGCGGGCAGCCAGCGGTTCTGCATGGGCGCGGCCTGGCGCAATCCCAAGGAACGCGACATGCCCAAGATCGTGGAGATCGTGAAAGGCGTGCGCGCCATGGGCATGGAAACCTGCATGACGCTGGGAATGCTCACCCCCGATCAGGCCGCCCAGCTGGCCGAGGCGGGGCTGGATTACTACAACCACAACGTCGACACCGGCCCGGAATACTACGACCGCGTGATCACCACCCGCAATTACCAGGACCGGCTGGATACGCTGGAAAACGTGCGCAATGCGGGCATCAACGTGTGTTCCGGCGGGATCGTCGGCATGGGTGAGACGCGGGCGGACCGGGTGGGCTTCGTCCACACCCTGGCAACGCTGGAACGCCACCCGGAATCGGTGCCGGTCAACGCGCTGGTGCCGGTGAAGGGAACCCCGTTGGGCGACATGCTGGCCGATACGCCGCTGGCCAAGATCGACGACATCGAATTCGTCCGCACCGTGGCTGTCGCGCGCATCTGTATGCCCATGAGCATGGTGCGCCTGTCGGCGGGCCGCGAAAGCATGAGCAATGCCACCCAGGCGCTGTGCTTCATGGCGGGCGCGAACTCGATCTTCACCGGCGACAAGCTGCTGACCGCCCCCAACGCGGGCGATGACAGCGACGCGGCCCTGTTCGCGCGGCTGGGCCTGAAGCCGATGGAAGGAGAGGAACCGATGCGCGCGGTCGGCGGCTGCTCGGGCGGCTGCGCCACCAAAGAGGCGCAAGCCGCGCTGGGCTGAGGCTGCCCGTGCTCGACCATATCCGCCAGTCGCTGGATACCGTGGCCGCCAAGCACCGCACGCGCGTGCTGCGCCCGGCACACCTGCTGCCCGGCGGTAGGCTGGTGCGTGACGGACGCGAACTGCTCGACTTCGCCAGCAACGATTACCTCGGCCTGGCGCTGCACCCGCTGCTGGCCGAACGATCGTGCCACTATGCGCGCGAATACGGCGCGGGCGCGGGGGCATCGCGGCTGATCACCGGAACCATGCCGCAGCACGAAGCGGTGGAGGCCAAGGTGGCGGCCTTCAAGGGCAGCGAGGCCGCGCTGCTGTTCGCGTCGGGCTGGCAAGCCAATGCCGCGCTGATCCCGGCGCTGGCCAAGGCCGCCCCCGCAACGGCGATCTTTGCCGACGAACTGGTCCACAACTCGATCCACGCCGGGTGCCGCGCGGCGCGGGCGACCACGCATTTCTTCCGCCACAACGATTGCGATCACCTGGCGCAACTGCTGGCCGAACACGGCGGCACGGCTGACGCGCGGCTGATCGTCACCGAAAGCGTGTTCAGCATGGACGGCGACCGGGCGGACCTCACGCGGCTCAATGCGCTGGCCGCAACGCATGACGCCCTGCTCTACGTCGACGAAGCGCACGCCACCGGCGTATTCGGCCCGCGCGGCGCGGGGCTGAGCGCCGAACATCCCGGCAATGCGCTGGTGATGGGCACCTTCTCCAAGGCGCTGGGCGGGTTCGGCGCCTATCTCGCCTGCCCTGCGCTGGTGCGCGATTACATGGTCAACATGTGCGCCGGGCTGATCTTCTCCACCGCCCCGCCGCCCGCCGTATTGGGCGCGATGGACGCGGCGCTGGAACTGGTGCCGCAGATGGACGCCCAGCGCGCGCACCTGGCCGCGCTGGGAGAGCGATTGCGCCAGGGGCTGGCCGCGCTGGGTTTTGACACGCTCGCTTCCAGCACCCAGATCGTGCCGCTGGTGCTGGGGCCGGAACAGGCCGCGCTGGCCATGGGCGAACACTTGCTGGCCGCTGGCCTGGCCGCGCTGCCGATCCGCCCGCCTACCGTCCCCAACGGCACCAGCCGGGTACGGATCGCCTTGCGCGCCACGCATTCGGCGGACGACGTGGAACGCTTGCTGGAGGCCGTCGGATCGTGGCAGCGGTGAAGGGCCTGATCGTCACCGGCACCGATACCGATGTCGGCAAGACGGTGTTCGCTGCTGGCCTGGCGCAGGCGCTGGGCGCGGCCTACTGGAAGCCGGTGCAGGCAGGCGCCGATCCGCAGACCGACAGCCAGTTCGTCGCTGCCCTCGCACCGGACGCCGTGGTGCTGCCCGAAGCCTATTGCCTGACCACCCCCTGCTCCCCGCACGAGGCCGCGCGGATCGACGGGGTTACCATTGATCCCGCTCGCCTGGCCTTGCCGCAGGTCGCCCGCCCGCTGGTGGTGGAAGGTGCGGGCGGCGCGCTGGTGCCCTATTCCGACAGCCTGCTCGCCGCAGACCTGTTCGCCCGCTGGGGCCTGCCCGCCGTGGTGGTGGCGCGCACTTCGCTTGGCACCATCAGCCACACGCTGCTGACGCTGGAGGCACTGCGGTCGCGCGGCATAACGGTAGCAGGCGTGGCATTCGTCGGCCCAAGCGAGCCGGTGGCGGAAAGCGCGATCATGCACCTGGGCGCGGTGCACCACCTTGGCCGCCTGCCCATGCTCGACCCGCTCGACGCGGCCACGCTGGCCGCCGCCTTTGCCGCGCATGTGCTTACAGAGTTGCTGGCATGAGCCAGTCGCCCGTCTGGCATGCCTTTCACCAGCACGGCCTGGGTGAAGCCATCCCGCTGGTGACTCATGCCGAAGGCGCCGCGCTGTTCACCAGCGATGGCCGCCGGGTAGTGGACGCGATTTCCAGCTGGTGGGTGACCACCCACGGCCACAACCACCCGCGCGTGACCGAAGCGATCCGGCAGCAGGCAGGCAAGCTCGACCAGCTGATCTTCGCCGGGTGGACGCACCAGCCCGCCGAAGACCTTGCGCGCGGGCTGGTGGACCTGATGCCGGTCGATCTGCCGCACGTGTTCTTTTCCGATTCCGGCTCCACCTGCGTCGAAGTCGCGCTGAAGATGGCGCTGGGCTTCTGGCACAACCGCGGCGAGCCGCGCCACCGCGTGCTGGTGATGGAACACAGCTATCATGGCGACACCGTGGGAGCGATGAGCGTGGGCGCGCGCGGGGTGTTCAACCGCGCCTATGCGCCCTTGCTGTTCGACGTGGGCGTGGTGCCGTTTCCTGCCGATCCGCAAGCCAGTTACGCCGCGCTCGACGCGGCCTGCGCCAAGGGCGACGTCGCCGCCTTCGTGGTCGAGCCGCTGCTGCTGGGCGCGGGCGGGATGCTGGTCTATCCGCCTGCCGTGCTGGCCGAACTGCGCGCGATCTGCGTCCGGCATGGCGTGCTGTTCATTGCCGACGAAGTGCTGACGGGATGGGGCCGCACCGGCACCCTGCTGGCTTGCGAGCAGGCGGGCGTGACGCCTGACCTGCTGTGCCTTGCCAAGGGGCTGACCGGCGGCGCGCTGCCGCTGGCCGTCACCATGGCGAGCGAGGCGGTGTGGCAGGCGCACTATTCCACCGACCGGGCGCAGACCTTCTTCCACTCTTCCAGCTACACCGCCAACCCCATCGCCTGCGCCGCCGC
>JAGREI010000104.1 GCA_020446625.1 Erythrobacter sp. | reverse complement strand
ACAGGCCCAGCCACACCAGCGGCCCGGTCGCCCCGCTGCGCGCGGCCGCCAGCGGTGCCAGCCGTTCCTCCAGCGCCAGCCCGGCCTCGTAAGCCACATAGCCCGCAAGGTGCTTGCCACTGGCTTGCCGCGCGGCGTCGGCCCTGGCCAGCACTGCCACCACCTCGTCTGCCCGGCGGGCGACGAAGGTCTCGATCGGATTGGCAAAGTAATGCGCATCGCTCGCCCCCAGGGTGCGCGCGTCGTCGAGCAGGACGAAGGGGGACTTGCCATCCATCCGCCCCGCTCTAGGGTTCGCGGTGGAATCGGGCAACACGCGAAATAAGGGACTGGCATTGATGACTTCTGGGGCCGACATCTTCCTGGGCAATGACTTGAACGGCAACCGGCAGGCGCTCGACCTTGGCCGCGCCAACCGCCACGGGCTGATCGCGGGGGCGACCGGCACCGGCAAGACGGTGACCTTGCAGGGCATGGCCGAAAGCTTTTCCGCCGCCGGGGTGCCGGTGTTCGTGGCCGACGTGAAGGGCGACCTGTCGGGCATCGCCATGCCCGGCTCGCACCAGTTCAAGCACGCCGACAAGCTGGAAGCGCGCGCAGCGGAGCTGGGCATGACCGACTATGCCTATTCGGATAACCCGGTGGTGTTCTGGGACCTGTACGGCGAACAGGGCCATCCGGTGCGCACCACGGTGTCGGAAATGGGGCCGCTGCTGCTCGCTCGCCTGCTCGACCTGAACGAGACGCAGGAAGGCGTGCTCCAGATCGTGTTCAAGCACGCCGACGAGAACGGGCTGCTGCTGCTCGACTTCGGGGACTTGCAGGCCATGCTGGCCTGGGCATCGGAAAACGCCGCCGAGCTGTCGGGCAAGTACGGCAATGTCACCAAGCCTTCGGTGGGCGCGATCCAGCGGCAGTTGCTCAGCTTCGAATCGCAAGGGGCCGACAAGTTCTTTGGCGAGCCCGCGCTGGAAATCGACGATTTCCTGAAGGTGGACGATCAGGGGCGCGGCTATGTCAACGTGCTGGCCGCCGAACAGCTGATGCGCAGCCCCAAGCTCTACGCCACCTTCCTGCTGTGGCTGCTGGCCGAACTGTTCGAAAGCCTGCCCGAGGTGGGCGACCCGGAAAAGCCCAAGCTGGTGTTCTTCTTCGACGAGGCGCACCTCTTGTTCGACGACGTGCCCAAGGCGCTGTTCGACACCATCGAGCGCGTGGTGCGCCTGATCCGGTCGAAAGGCGTGGGCGTCTACTTCGTGACGCAAAACCCCATCGACATTCCCGAAGAGATCGCCGGGCAGCTGGGCAACCGCGTGCAGCACGCCTTGCGCGCCTTCACCCCACGCGACCAGCGGGCGATCAAGGCGGCGGCGGAAACCTTCCGCATCAACCCCGATCTCGACGTGGCCGAAGCGATCACCCAGCTGAAGGTGGGCGAGGCGCTGGTGTCCACGCTGGACGAGGACGGCGCGCCCACGGTGGTGCAGCGCACGCTGATCAAGCCGCCGCGTTCGCGGCTGGGGCCGGTGACGCCCAAGGAACGCGCGATCATCCAGTCGGTCAGCCCGGTGGACGGCAAGTACGATACGGCAGTCGACCGCGAAAGCGCCGAGGAAGTGCTGGCACAGAAGGCCGCCGATGCTTCCGCGACCGCGCAGGAAGTGGCCGAAAAGGGTGAGGAGGAAGTGGGTCGCCGCAGCCGCCGCTCGACCTCGATCTGGGAGCGTTCGGGCAAGGCAGCGGCCACCGCTGCGGCAGGCTCGCTCACCTCGATTGCCGTCGCTGCCGTCACCGGCCGCCGCTCACGCGCCAACCCGCTGCAAACGGGCCTCAACGCCTTCGTGCGCAACATCATCGGCGGTTTGATGAGGTAATATTTTCGCGTTCCCGCCTCCGCGGGAACGTCCTCGGTGCTATTCCCTCCACTACGGCTTCGCCTCCGTTGCGGGGCACCTGCGGGCGGCCAGTCGGCCTTGCGGTTTGCTGGTCGCAAACCGAACTTGCACATGGCACTATTGTTGCGCTGGATCGGTCGGCGACCAGCCGACCGCAAGCGCGACTGCGCGCCCGCAGGTGCCGCGCAGTCCGCAGGACGGAGCGAACAGCACCGAGGACGAAGCCGCGGAGGCGGCTTCGCAACCTAGAGCGGCAGCCGAATTTCCGCGACCAGCCCGCCTTCGCCGACCCGGTTCGCGAGCTTCAACGTGCCGCCGTGCTGTTCGGCAATCGCGCGGGCCAGCGTCAGGCCCAGGCCAGCGCCGCCGGTCTCGCGGTTGCGCGATGCTTCGCCGCGCTGGAAGGGTTCCATCATCGCGGCGATCTGCGCTTCGGGAATGCCCGGCCCGTGGTCGGCCACGCGGATCACCGCCGCATTGCCTTCGCGCGCCAGGCTGATCTGCGCGTCGCCGGCATAGCGCAGCGCGTTCGACACGAGGTTGCGGATCGCCCGGCGCAGCCAGGTGGCGCGCAGCGGCATGGCCAGCCGCTCGCTGTCGACCAGGTCGACATTGTCGCCCATGTCCTCGTATTCCTCGACCACGCTTGCCAGCAGCGCGCCCAGATCGGTGCGTTCGAGCGGGTCGCTGGGGCGGCCCACCCGTGCCAGCGAGAGGATATCGTCCAGCGTGCTGGTGATGTCCTCGATGGTGCGCGCCATCTTGTCGCGCTCGCCCTCGTCCTCGACGCTTTCGATGCGCACGCGCAGCGCCGCCAATGGCGTCTTGAGATCGTGGCCGATCGCGCCGAGCATCACGTCCTTCTCGTCGAGCAGGGCGGCGATGCGCGCTTCCATGGCGTTGTGCGCGGTAATCAGGCGGCGGGTGTCTTCCGGCCCGGAAGGTTCCAGCGGCTCGCCATCGGGCGCGGTACCGCCGAACTGCTCGACTCGCCGGGTCAGCGCCGCCAAGGGGCGGGTGATCCGGCGCAGCAGCAGCGCCAGGCCGCCCACCAGCACGACATAGAGGATCACCGTCTGCACGATCACCCCGCGCATGGCCATGACGTTGCGCGGCGGCAGCGGCATCCGGGCGAAGCGCCAGCGATCCTCGCCCACGCGCTTGAGGCCCGCCAGCACCACCCGGTCATCGGGGCCGAAGCGGCGGTTCTCGCCTTGCCAGCCGGGCGGATCGTCGGAAATCTGGCCGAACCGCTGATCGTCCGAATCGCGGGTGAGCACCACCAGCTGCGAGATATCCACCTGCTGGTCCGCCAGGACGGCGCGCAGCGCATCCTCGCGCTCCGTATCGCGCAGGTCGCGCAGCACGGCGGGGCTTTCGATCACCCGCACCAGCCGCTGGCGCCGCCGTTCCTCGCGCAGGGCCTGGCCGGGGCGCTGTTCGCGGTAGGTGATGTGCGGTTCGCTCACCAGCTGGAAGGCGAGGCCGTTGATCACGCCGCCTTCCTGCCGCCGCTGCTCGGCGCGGAACAGCAGCACGCCCGCCAGCACCTGCGCCACCAGCAGCGCCAGCGCCACCGACAGCAGCATCTGCCCGTGCAGGCTCTTGGGAAGCAGTCGCCGCATCTTTCGCCCCGTCCGGTCCGCGCTCAACCCGCCTCGGGCACGAAGCGGCGCACTTCGCAGGCGAGGCGGTAGCCGCCGCCCCAGACGGTCTGGATCAGCTTGGGATCGCGGCTGTCGACCTCGATCTTGCGGCGCAGGCGGCTGACCTGGTTGTCCACCGCGCGATCGAACAGGTGCGCCTCGCGGCCCTGCACCATGTCGAGCAGCTTGTCGCGGTCCATCACCTGCCGGGGATGGTCGAGCAGCGCGGTGAGCAGGCGGAACTCGGCGGAGGAAATCGGCACCACGGTGCCATCGGGATCGGTCAGGCGGCGCTTCAGCGGATCGAGCTGCCAGCCGTCGAATTCGTAGTGCGCGTCAGCTTCGGTCGGCACGGGGCCGCCCTTGCCCGCCCGGCGCAGCACCGAGCGGATGCGCGCGACCAGTTCGCGCGGCTCGAACGGCTTGACCACATAGTCGTCGGCGCCGATTTCCAGCCCGACGATGCGATCGGTCGCCTCGCCGCGCGCGGTGAGGAAGATCACCGGCAGGTTCTTCGCTTCGATCAGGTGGCGGCACAGCGCCAGCCCGTCCTCGCCCGGCATCATGACATCGAGCAGGACCAGATGCGGGGTCATGCCCAGCAGCAGCGAGCGGGCCTTGGCCGCGCTTTCGGCCTGGGTGACGGCAAACCCCTGGCGCGACAGGTAGTCGGCCAGGGGCTCGCGCAGGCTGGCCTCGTCATCGACCAGCAGCAGTTGGACTGCGTCTTGCGGCATTACTGACCGGACTGGCCAGCGCGCCGTTCCTGCATCCGCTGGCGACGCTCGCCGCGATCGCCCTGCCGGGTTTCACGCTGGGCGCGGCGTTCCTCTGCGGTGACGGTGCCATCGTGGTTGGCATCGGCGGCATCGAAGCGGGCGAGCGCGGCCGCGGTGAATTCCGCCTGGCTGATCTCACCGTCATTGTTGCTGTCGGCCTGGCGCATCATGCCGCCGCCACGCATGGCACCGCGCGTCTGGGCGCCGCCCATCGGGCCGGGACCGCCTTCGCGCATTCCGGGGCCGCCGCGCATTCCGGGGCCTTCACCGCGACCTTCGCCGCGTTGGGCCATGCGTTCGCCACGCTGTTCGCGGCGTTCGCCGGCTTCGCTGCGGCGCGCTTCGCGGGCGGCCTGCATTTCCTCGAAGGTCAGGGCGCCATCGTGATTGGCGTCCATCGCGTCGAAACGGGCGTGTTCGCGCGCTTCGCGGTCGGCGGCGTTGAGCACGCCGTCATGGTTGGCATCCATCTGTGCGAACATGGCGGTGGCATGGGTTTCGGCCTGGGCGCGGGTCATGTCCACGGCGGGGCCGGGGCCGGCACCAGGACCGGGGCGATCCTGCGCCAGTGCGACAGTGCCGATGGCAAGGGTGGCAGCGCCGGTGGCGGTGGCGAGAAGCAGGGCTAGGCTGCGTTGCATTGGGGTATCTCCTCTTTGCTACATGGTAGAGCAACGAGACGCCGGCTTGAAGGGGGGAGGAGGGGTGCCGGCGCCTCGCCACTCTCAGCCTCCGGTCTAGGCGTGCAATGTCGCAGCATTTTGCCGGGTTGCCGGTTTATTGTCGCAGTTTGTCGCGTGCAGCGGCAATGGTTTAGCGGGTGTTCAGCCCCAGCAGGTCAGCGGGGCCGGTTCTGCGTTCCCATCCCCGCGGTGATGAACAGGGCGGAGGCTTCGCCCTCGATATCGGCGGTGTGCCACACGCCGGGCGGATTCACCGCATATTCGCCGGGGCCAAGCGTGACCTGCTCGATCCGGCCGTCGGGGAATTCCTGCGTCAGCACCATGGTGCCGGTCAGGCAGACCACCACTTCGTCACCCGCCGGGTGCATTTCCCAGCCCGCCCAGTCCTCGGTGAAGGTGAACAGCGAGACGAGGCGGCCTTCCGCGCCGTCAGCCGAATGGCGCGCGCCGTAATCCATGTACCACCGCATGGCCCGCTCATCGCGCGGGAACAGGGGCTGCGGCACGGCACTGGCACCCAGGCCGAGGTGAAGCGGGTGCTCGCTGAGGAGCTTCGCGCTCACTTGGCCGTGCTCATAGCGGGGCGCAGGCCGCTTCGAGCCATTCGAGCACGTCGCCCGACACCTGCGGGCCGAGGATCGCCAGCACCTGGGCGTGGTAGTCGTTCCACCAGGCCACGTCGCGCGCGGTCAGCAGGTCGCACTTCACCAGCGTGCGGTCGATCGGGGCGAAGGTGAGCGTTTCGAAGCCCAGCCAGCTGCCTTCGGCGCCGTCGATCTGGCGTTCCTCGACGAGGATCAGGTTCTCGATGCGGATGCCGTAGGTGCCCGTCTTGTAGTAACCCGGCTCGTTTGAAAGGATCATGCCCGCCAGCAGCGGCTGGTCGGTCCCCGCCTGTGCGCCGCGCCCCTTGGCGATGCGCTGCGGCCCTTCGTGGACCGACAGGAAGCTGCCCACGCCGTGGCCGGTGCCGTGGTTGTAGTCGAGCCCCGCCATCCACAGCGATTGCCGCGCCAGCACGTCGAGCGCCGATCCGGGTGTGCCGGGCGGGAAGGTCTGCACCGCCAGCGCGATATGGCCCTTCAGCACGCGGGTGTAGCGATCGCACACCTCGTCCGGCGGGCTGCCGGGGCCGACCCACACCGTGCGGGTAATGTCGGTGGTGCCGTCGTGATACTGCCCGCCCGAATCGAACAGGTAGACGCTGTTCGGCTCAAGGCTGCGGTTGCTTTCCTCGTTCACGCGGTAATGCGGGCTGGCACCGTTGGGGCCGGCGCCCGAAATGGTGTCGAACGACAGGTCCACCAGCAGCCCGCTTTCGCGGCGGAATTCTTCCAGCCGGGCAGCGGCGGAAAGCTCGGTGACTTCGCCCTTGGGCGCTTCCAGCGACAGCCAGTGCAGGAACTTGGCGATCGCCGCCCCGTCGCGCGCCTGGGCATCGCGGTGGCCCTGCTTTTCCGCCGCGTTCTTGATCGCCTTGGGCAGCACCACGGGATCGTCCACCGCGACGATCTCTGCCCCCACCTCGTCGAGCCGTTCGAAGATCGCCGCCACCGACCGCGCCGGGTCAGCCGCAACGCGCTTGCCCGCCAGTTCGGCAAAGCTGGCGGCGAACTGGTCGCGCGGGCGCACGCGCACGGCATTGCCCAGCGCCTGGGCCACTTCGGCAGGCACCTTTTCAGGAGCGATGAACCAGTCGGCGGTGCCGTCTGCCTGCACCAGCAGGTAGGACAGCGCCACCGGGGTGCGATCGACGTCGGCCCCGCGCACGTTCAATGCCCAGGCCACCGAATCGAGCGCGGAAATCACCACCGCATCGAGCTTTTCGGCCTTCAGCCATTCGGCAATCTCGGCGCGCTTGCTGGCGCTGGAGCGGCCGGCGTACTTCTCGTCTTGCAGGAAGGCAGGCGCGGGGGAGGGGGCAGGCTGGTCCTGCCACACCGCGTCGAGCGGGTTGCCTTCGGTCGCCACCAGCTCGCCGCCCGCCTTTTCCAGCTGCTTGGCAACGCCCCTGGCCCAGCCGCGCGTGTGCAGCCAGGCATCGTAGCCCACCCGTGCGCCGGGGCTGACGTTCTCCGCCAGCCAGCCGCCCACGCTCTGTTCGGGAACCGAGCAATATTCATAAAGCCGCCCGTCCACCTGTTCGCGCACTTGCAGGGTATAGCGCCCGTCGACGAAGATCGCCGCGCGGTCGGCCAGCACCACCGCCGTGCCAGCCGATCCGCCGAAGCCGGTCAGCCAGCCCAGCCGCTGGGCATAGGCGCCGACATATTCGGACAGGTATTCATCACTGATCGGCACAACGAAGCCGGTGAGGTCGCGCCGCGCCAGTTCCTTGCGCAGGGCATCGAGGCGGGCCTCATGGGTGTTCATCAGCATGGCTTGCAGTCCTTCCTTTGGCCCTACATAGGCGGCTTCCATGAGCGATTCCACCCATGCGCCGATTGCGGCCAAGCGCCCCCACCAGTTCACCCGCCACGGCGTGACCGTCGACGATCACTACGCCTGGCTGCGCGACCCTGGCTATCCCGAGGTTACCGACAAGGACGTGCTCGCCTACCTCGAAGCCGAGAACGCCTGGTTCGAGAGCGCAATGGCTCCGCACCAGCCATTGGTGGATGGCCTGTTCAGCGAAATGCGCGCGCGGCTGGTGGAGAACGAAAGCTCGGTACCGCAGCGCGATGGC
Source organism: Erythrobacter sp. (assembly GCA_020446625.1). Taxonomy (GTDB): domain Bacteria; phylum Pseudomonadota; class Alphaproteobacteria; order Sphingomonadales; family Sphingomonadaceae; genus Alteraurantiacibacter. The sequence continues at coordinate 1,706 of JAGREI010000104.1, read as the reverse complement.
GAGTGGATATACTGGTCCGAATTCGAAGAGGGCGGGCAGTACCGCAAGCATTACCGCCGCCCGGTGGCAGGCGGGGAGCCGCAGCTCTACCTCGATGGCCCCGCGCTGGCCGAGGGCCACGAATACTTCCGCCTGAACGACATTTCGGTGAGCGAGGACGACAACCTCGTCGCCTATGGCGTCGATACCACGGGCGGCGAGTTCTACACCGTCTACATCAAGGACCTGCGCACCGGCGAAGTGCTGCCCGACCGGATCGAGAACGCCAATACCGCGCTGATCTGGGCGGCAGGCGACACAATGCTGGTCTATGGCCGCGCCAACGAGAGCTGGCGGGTGGACCGGGTGTTCGCGCACCGGCTGGGCACCGACAGCGCCGATGACGTGGAGATCTACCACGAGGAAACGCTGGGCTTTACCGCTTCGCCCGGCCTGTCGTCCAACCGCGAATGGCTGGTGGTGGCCACCGGCGACAACGAGACGAGCGAGGTGATGTTCACGCCGATCGGCGAACCGCTGGCCCCGCTGCGGATGGTGCGCGAACGGCGCAAGGGCGTGGAATACGATGCCGATTTCCGCGACGACACGGTCTACATCCTCGCCAACGACGATCACGTGAACTTCCGCCTCGCCACGGCGCCGCTGGCCAATCCCGGCGAGTGGACCACGCTGATTCCCGGCTCCGACGCGTTCTACCTGACGGGGTTCGACCTGTTCCGCGATTTCTACGTTACCGAGGGGCGCCTCAACGGCCTCGACCAGGTGCAGGTGCGCTACTACGACGATCCGGCGCGAGTGGAGGAGATCGCCTTTCCCGAAGCCAGCTACACCGCGGGCCTGTCGAACAACCCTGAATGGGCGGTGGACCGGCTGCGGCTGGTCTACGACAGCATGGTCACGCCCGACACCACCTATGACTACCACGTCGCCAGCCGCCAGCTGGAGACGCTGAAGGTGCAGGAAATCCCCTCGGGCTACGATCCCGCGCTCTACACGGTGGACCGGCGCGAGATCCGCGCGCGCGATGGCACCATGGTGCCGGTGTCGATCCTCTATCGGAACGACAGACCGATGGGCGGCCCGCTGCACCTCTATGCCTATGGCGCCTATGGCTATGCCGTGCCGCCGGGCTTCTCCACCACGCGTTTCAGCCTGGTGGACCGCGGCTTTGCCTATGCTATCGCGCACATTCGCGGCGGCGATGACCTTGGGCGCAACTGGTATCTGCAAGGCAAGCTGGCCGCGCGCGAGAACACCTTCAACGATTTCGTCGACGTGGCGCGCGGGCTGATCGAGCTGGGCTACACCGCCGAAGGGCGGATCAGCGCCAGCGGCGGTTCGGCGGGCGGCGAGCTGATGGGGGCGGTGGTGAACCAGGCGCCCGAGCTGTGGGGCGCGGTGGTGGCGCACGTGCCCTTCGTCGACGTGCTCAACACCATGCTCGACGAGACTCTGCCGCTTACGCCGGGCGAATGGCCCGAATGGGGCAACCCGGTCGAAAGCAAGGAGGTGTTCGAACACATCCGCAGCTATTCGCCCTACGACCAGGTGCGCGCGCAGGACTATCCGCCGATCCTGGTGACCGCCGGATTGAACGATCCGCGCGTCACCTACTGGGAACCTGCCAAGTGGGTCGCCAAGCTGCGCGAGGTGAAGACCGACGATAACGTGCTGCTGCTGAAGACCAACATGGGCGCGGGCCACGG
>JAGREI010000103.1 GCA_020446625.1 Erythrobacter sp. | reverse complement strand
ATCTTGGCCGCCTGGCCATTGCCCGCCTGTCCGGCGTGGATCACCGCCTTGCCCATGGCGCTGAGGATCGGTTCTGCCCGTTTGAAGGCCGCCTCGGTGCCGCCCACCATGAAGGTGAGCGTGCCTGCATTGGCCGCCGCGATGCCGCCGGAAACGGGCGCGTCGACCATGGCATAGCCTGCTGCGGTGGCCGCTTCGCTGACTTCGCGCGCGGTGGCGACGTCGATGGTGGAACAGTCGAGCAGCACCGCGCCCGCAGGTGCCTGGCCGAACACGTCACTGGCATAGACCGCCTTCACTATCGCGCCGTTGGGCAGCATCGAGACAACCGCGTCGACACCCTCGCAGGCCGCAGCGGCGCTGGCGAAGGTGGTGCAGCCATGCTCGCTCGCGGCTGCCAGCGCGGCATCGGAAAGGTCGAAGGCGCGCAGTTCGTGGCCCGCCTTGACGAGGTTGGCAGCCATGCCGCCGCCCATGTTGCCCAGCCCGATGAAGGCGATCTTCACCTCAGCGCCCCTTCCACTGGCCCGGCCGCTTCTCGACAAAGGCGGCCATGCCTTCCTTGCGGTCTTCGCTCGCGGCCAGCACCTGGAACAGCCGCCGTTCGTGGACCAGGCCCATTTCCAGCGTGGTTTCGTAGGCCACGTTCACCATCTCCTTGTTGGCCTTGGCAGCCATCGGCGGCATGGAAGCGATGGTGGCGGCCAGCTTCAGCGCCTCGTCTAGCAACTGGTCCTGCGGCACCACGCGGGCGACCAGGTTGGCCCGTTCGGCTTCGGCGGCATCCATCATCCGGCCGGTCAGGCACATTTCCATGGCCTTGGCCTTGCCCACGGCGCGCGTCAGGCGCTGCGATCCGCCCATGCCCGGCGCCACCCCCAGCTTGATCTCCGGCTGGCCGAAGCGGGCATTGTCCGATGCCAGCATGATGTCCGCCATCATCGCCAGTTCGCAGCCGCCACCCAGCGCGAAACCGTTGACCGCGGCAATCCACGGCTTGCGGGTGTTGCGCACCAGCTGGTTCTGCCAGCCGCTGAAGAAATCCTCGTTGTAGAAATCGGCGGCGGGCTTGTCCGCCATCTCCTTGATGTCGGCACCGGCGGCAAAGGCCTTGTCGCCCGCGCCGGTCAGCACCGCGCACAGCTGGCTGTCGTCAGCCTCGAAAGCAGCGAAGGCGGCGATCAGTTCGGCCAGCACCGTGGAGTTGAGCGCGTTGAGCGCCTGCGGCCGGTTGAGCGTGATCAGCGTGACTGCATCGCGTTGTTCGACAAGGATATTCTCGAAAGTCATCGGCATTCCTTCAAGTTCGGGCCATGGCGCGGCAATCGGCCTGGCGGGCGACGGACAAGATCGCAGACCGCCGTGCGGCGCGATGGTGTCCTGCGTCAAGGGTGCATCAGCCCATGGTGGGGATGACGAAGGCGTTGGAGCCATCGCCACCGCCATCGGGCCAACGCTGGGTGACCTTCTTGGACTTGGTCCAGAAGCGCAGACCCTCCATGCCGTACTGGTCGATGTCGCCAAAGCCCGACCGCTTCCAGCCGCCGAAGCTGTGGTAGCTCACCGGCACCGGAATCGGCACGTTGA
>JAGREI010000102.1 GCA_020446625.1 Erythrobacter sp. | reverse complement strand
GCAGGAAGCCGACCATCTTGTCGTCATCCGCCTCGCCCGCGTAGTGGTTTTCCAGCGCCAGCAGCTTGTCTTCGTAGAGCGTGGCAAAGCCATCGAGCTTCATCGAGCCGATATCGCCGCCCGATCCCTTCACCCACAGCACCTCGACCGCTGCGCCGGTGAGCGGATCGGTTTCCATCACCTTGGCCGAGGTGTTGCCGCCGCCGAAGTTGGTGACGGTCAGGTCGCTGCCGAGCAGGTTCGAACGATAGAGCAGCAGCTGCGATTCGTTCATCGTTGCGGCGGTGGCATTGTCCCAGCGACTCGCGGGGATTGCGAAGGGAATGGCCTCTCCGGCCAGCTCTGCGTGCATGTTCATGGGCGGCGCCATTAGCATTGGGGCTTTTCATAAGCAATCATTTTCGCTAACAGATAATCAATCACGCGCGATTTTGCGCAGCAAGGGAGCAGGAATTGGGCGACGGATTCGCCATTGTCCTCGACGTGGGGAAGACGCTGAGCAAGCTCAGCCTGTGGTCGCGCGAGGGGCAGATGCTCGATCGCATAACCCGGCCGAATGCGCCCAGTCAGGGCCTGCTCGATACCGCCGGCACCGCCGAATGGGCGATCGCCAGTCTCAAGCGTTGGGCTGGCCAGCCGGTCGAATACATCGTTCCCGTGTCGCACGGCGCGGCGGTTGCGGGTGTGCGAGCCGACGCCCTTGGTTTCCGTCTGCCCGATTACGAAGCCGAACTGGCTCCCCATGACCTGGCTGCATACCGCCAGCAGCGTGATCCCTTTACCTTGACCGGTTCGCCCGCCCTGCCCGCGGGACTCAACCTTGGCGCGCAATTGCATGGTCTGGAATTGCGGGCGGGAGATTCCTTCTCCCGCTCTGCCTTGATGCCCTATGCGCAGTACTGGGCCTGGCTGCTGACCGGTGTCGCCCGCAGCGAAGTCACCAGCCTCGGCTGCCACAGCGACCTGTGGTGTCCGGCGACCAGCGATTTCTCGCCGATGGCCAGGCGCCGTGGCTGGGCGGCGCAGTTTGCGCCGCTGGCAAAGGCTGGCGACGTGGTCGGCAGGCTCAAACCCGAGCTTGCGCACGAGACCGGCCTGCCCGCGACCACGAAGGTGCTGGCCGGTCTGCACGATTCCAACGCGGCGCTCCTCGCCGCGCGCGGATTTCCCGAAATCGCCGATAGCGAAGCGACCGTGCTCTCCACCGGCACCTGGTTCATCGCCATGCGGTTGGCGAAAGAGACGCTCGACCTCACTTCGCTGCCCGAAGCGCGCGATTGCCTGGTCAACGTCGATGCCTTTGGCCAGCCAGTGCCCTCGGCCCGCTTCATGGGTGGGCGCGAGATCGAAAGCCTGATCGAGATCGACACCCGCCGCGTGGACATCAAGCCCGATCAGCCGCACCTGCTCGCTGCGGTCGAGGGCGTGCTGGCGGCACAGGCCATGGTGCTGCCAACGCTGGCGCCGGGCAACGGCCCCTTCCCCCACGGCGCAGGCGGCTGGGTCAATCACCCGGTCGACTGGTACGCCCGCCGCGCCGGGGCCTGCCTCTACGCCGCGCTGGTGGCAGACGTGTCGCTTGACCTGATCGGTTCGAAGGATTGCCTGCTGGTCGAAGGCCGCTTTGCCGAAGCCGAGGTGTTCGTGCGCGCGCTGGCCGCGCTGCGGCCCCACACCCGCGTCTACACCGCCAATGCCCACAACGACGTCAGCTTCGGCGCGCTGCGGCTGATCGACCCCGCGCTGGCGCCCGATGGCGAGCTGCAACGGGTCGATCCGCTGCCGCACGACCTGGCACCCTACAAGGCCGCATGGCACGCCCGCGTGGCGGCACAACAGAACAACCGGGAAGGAACAGCATGAGCGAGCACACCGTCGCGCAAGACATCCACATCGAGAAGGACGACTGGCGCAGCACGATCCTTGCGGGCCTCGCCAACTACATCGATTCCGGCTCGATTGTCTCGGGATCGGTGGCGCTAGCCTTGTGGAAAGACCTTTACGGCCTGTCCGACAGCTTCATCGGCCTGATCGCCGCCTTCAGCGCCAATGCCATCTCGGCAGGCGTCGGCGCCTTCATCGGCGGCTGGCTGTGCGACAAGGTGGGGCGCAAGAAGATCTACCAGTACGACATGCTGTTCTACGCCTTCGGCATGCTGTTCCTGATCTTCGCCAGCGCGGCCTGGATGATCGTGCTGGGCTTCGTGCTGGTGGGCCTGGCGGTGGGGGCGGATATTCCCGCCAGCTGGTCGCTGATCGCGGAACAGGCGCCCGACAAGAAGCGCGGCGCACATTCTGCGGTGGCGCAGGTGCTGTGGAACCTTGGCCCAGTGGTGGTGCTGGGCGCGGGCTATTTCCTCACCCCCTTCGGCATCGACGGGGTGCGCTGGCTGTTCATCCACCTGGCGGTGATCGCGGTGCTGCTCACCTTCCTGCGCAGCAGCATGGCGGAATCGCTGCGTTGGCAGGAAACGCAGAAGGAAATGGGTTCGCGCGCCGGGTCGATCGACTGGGGCGAACTGTTCTCTCCGCGCTACATCAAGTCGCTGGCCTTCCTTGTCTGCATGTACGGGTTCTGGAACCTGTGGGCGGGCTACAACGGCTTCTTTACGCCCTACCTGATCGAACAGAACAACCTGCCGCAATGGACCGCTACGGTGGTGCCGGCGGCCTATTTCCTGCTGGCAATCCTTTCGGTGCTGCTGGTGTTCATGCCGCTGTCGGACAAGGTCGACCACCGCAAGCTGTTCGCGGTATCGGCCCTGATGCAGGTGTTCGGCATGGCCTTGCTGACCCTGTTCGGGTTCCATTTCTGGGTGGTAATCGTCCACTTCCTGATCATGGGCCTGGCCGCCGGTTTCGGCGCGCAAAGCTTCTTCCAGCTGTGGAGCGCCGAACTGTTCCCCACCGAAATCCGCGCCACCGCGCAGGGCGTGGCTTTCTCTGTGGTGCGGATCGGCCTTGGCGTGTGGAGCCTCGCGGTGCCGACGCTGGCAAGCTACAATCCCGGCGTGCTGGCCTGGATCCTCACCGGGTTCCTGACGGTAAGCGCGGCCGTAGGGTGGTTGTGGGCGCCCAATAACGCTGGCAAGTCGCTGGAGGATATCCAGCGCGAACACCAGGGGGCCTGACCGGACACCACCATGCACGCAACCGAACGCGAGAAGCTGATATTGCAGGCGCTGTCGGGCAACGGCTTCGTCAGCTATCGCGACCTGGAGGCGAGCCTGGATGCATCCCCCGCCACCATCCGCCGCGACCTTGGCCGGATGGAGGACGAAGGCCTGATCCGCCGCGTGCACGGCGGAGCGATGGCGCTGGAGGACGGGGCCGACGCCTCGCCCTCCCCGCTGTCGCTGCAAGGCACGCCGTTTGCCAAGTCGATCGCGCTCAACCTCGCGGCCAAGCGCGCCATAGGCAAGGCCGCAGCCCAGCTGTGCGCGCCCGGCGAAGGGGTGATCATCGACGGCGGCAGCACCACCTACCAGATGTGCGAGCACCTGGCAGACCGCCACCTGCAAGTGCTGTCCAACTCGCTCCACATCATCAACGCACTGCTGCCGCAGGAAGGCACCACGCTGCTGGTGCCATCGGGCACGATCTTCCGCGAACAGAACATCATCCTCGCCCCATCGGGCGAACACTCGATGCCCAATTTCCACGCCGCCAAGCTGTTCATCGGCGCGGCGGCCGTCAGCGCGCGGGGCGTATTCCAGGCCGACGCCGTGCTGGTGGCCAGCCAGCGCCGCCTGCTCGAATGTGCCGACGAGGTGGTGCTGCTGGTCGATTCGAGCAAGTTCACCACCTCGTCCGGCGCGATTGTCTGCGGGCTTGACCGGATCGACGTGGTGGTGACCGATCCCGGCCTGACCGACGAGGCGCGCGCCATGCTGGAAAAGCACTGCGGCAGGGTGCTAGTGGCAGTCTAGGCGCTGCCCCGGCGCGCAGCGAGCAGGATCGCCTCCGCCGCCTTTTCGGCAATCATCATCACCGGCGCATTGGTGTTGCCCGATGTGATCGTCGGCATGATCGAGGCATCGA